>CALBRU010000397.1 GCA_937927695.1 uncultured Thiomonas sp.
AGATGCCGCGGCTCTTGGCCTCGATGATGCGGTTTTCGATCTGGTCGCTCATGCCCAGGCCGTGGCGCCCGCCGATTTCGTTGGCTTTGAGGAAGAGCGCAACGGCGTCGCTGAAAGTCTGGCCGTTCAGAGCGACCGGCTGGCCTTCCTCGAAGCGCACGGTCACTTCCTCGGCCTTGACTTCGACCTCGGGCTTCCAGAACGCCACGCCCATGATGGGGTTGACGATGCGGATGCCGCTGCTCAGGTGCTCCAAGTCTTTGGCTTCGTGCGTGGCGCCGAGCATATTGCTGTCGGTGCTGTAGGCCTTTTCCACCGACATCTTGTAATCGAAGCCGTTGGCAATGAGGAACTCGCTCATTTCCTTGCGGCCGCCGAGCTCGTCGATGAAGCGCTGGTCGAGCCAGGGTTTGTAGATTTTCAGCGCGGGGTTGGTGAGCAGGCCGTAGCGGTAGAAGCGCTCGATGTCGTTGCCCTTGAAGGTGGAGCCGTCGCCCCAGATGTTGACGTCGTCTTCCTTCATCGCAGCCACCAGCATGGTGCCGGTCACGGCGCGACCCAGCGGGGTGGTGTTGAAGTAGGTGATGCCGCCGGTGCTGATGTGGAAGGCGTTGCACTGGATGGCAGCAATGCCTTCGTGCGCCAGTTGCACGCGGCAGTCGATCAGGCGGGCTTTTTCAGCGCCGAAGCCCATGGCCTTGCGTGGAATGTCGTCGTAGTCGCTCTCGTCGGGCTGGCCGAGGTTGGCGGTGTAGGCATAGGGCTGGGCGCCCTTGTTTTTCATCCACAGCAGCGCGGCGGAGGTGTCGAGACCGCCGGAGAAGGCGATGCCGACTTTTTGCCCGGTGGGCAGGTTTTGCAGAATGGTAGCCATGGGTTTTGAGGGCGGGTTAGCCGAAATGGCAGATGTAGTGATAGGCGGTTTCGCCTTCAGGCACGCGAATCTCGAAGCGGGTGTTGCCGGGTACGCTGAAACGCTCGCCCACCCCGGATTTCACCCAGACGTCGCTGCCCGGCAATTTGTATTCGCAGGCCCCGGCCACGCATTCCATGATTTCGGGCGCGCCGGTGTTGAATGTGAGTGTGGCAGGCAGAATCACGCCGACAGACGCCTTGCGGCCATCCGCCAGGGTGATGCCGTGGCTGACGCATTTGCCGTCGAAATACACATTGGCCTGCGTGTTGACGGTCACGCCGCCGATCTGGGTGGTGCTCATGGATGGGTTCGGGCAGGGGGAAAAGAGACCCGCTATTCTGCCATTCCCATGAACTTACGCACTTATTACCCGCCCATCGAACCCTTCAAAACCGGCGTGCTCGACACCGGCGAAGGTCACCAAATCTACTGGGAACTCTGCGGCAATCCGCAAGGCCGGCCTGCTGTCTTTCTGCACGGCGGACCGGGATCGGGTTGTTCGCCGGATCATCGCCGACTGTTCGACCCGCAACGCTACTGCGTGCTGTTGTTCGACCAGCGCGGCTGCGGACGATCGACCCCGCACGCCTCGCTGGAGCACAACACGACCTGGCATCTGGTGGCCGACATCGAGCGGCTGCGCACCCTGCTGGGCGTGGATCGCTGGCTGGTGTTCGGCGGCTCGTGGGGCAGCACCCTGGCCCTGGCCTATGCCCAGACGCACACCGAGCGGGTGTCCGCGCTGATCCTGCGCGGCATTTTCACCCTGCGGCGGGAGGAACTGCTGTGGTTCTACCAGGAGGGTGCGTCCTGGCTGTTTCCCGATCTGTGGGAAGGCTTTCTGGCGCCGATTCCCCTAGCCGAGCGCGGCGATCTGATCGGCGCCTATCGCAAACGACTGACGGGCGCCGACCCGGCAGCGCAACTGGCCTGCGCCCGCGCCTGGAGCGTGTGGGAAGGGCAAACCATCCGCCTGCTGCCCGATGCGGTCAACGCTGCACACCATGCGCAGGATGCGTTCTCGCTCGCCTTCGCGCGCATCGAAAACCACTACTTTGTGCATGAAGGCTGGATGGAACAAGGCCAGTTGATCCGCGACGCTGGCAAGCTGGCCGAGGTGCCCGGCGTCATCGTGCAAGGCCGTTATGACGTCTGCACCCCGGTTCGCAGCGCCTGGGACTTGCACCGCGCCTGGCCGCAAGCCGATTTTCAGCTCGTGCCCGACGCAGGACACGCCTACAACGAGCCGGGCATCCTCTCGCGTCTGATCGAGGCGACGGACCGATTTGCGGGCGGTTGACGTCGCCAAGCCACCCGATTTACGCCGTCGCGGCGGCGGCCTGCAGTGCGCCCAGCCCAGCGTCGTCGCGCAGCTTGGCGGCTTTGTCGGTGGCCTCCCAGCTGAACTCGGGTTCGTCTCGGCCGAAGTGGCCGTAGGCGGCGGTCTTGGAGTAGATGGGGCGACGCAGATCGAGCATTTCGATAATGCCGCGCGGACGCAGATCGAAGTGACGGCGCACCAATTGCTCAAGCTTGGCGTCGTCGATCACGCCGGTACCCTGCGTCGTCACCATGATGCTGGTGGGCTGGGCCACGCCGATGGCGTAGGAAATCTGCACCAGGCATTTCTTGGCCAGCCCGGCGGCGACGATGTTCTTGGCCACATGGCGTGCGGCGTAAGCGGCCGAACGGTCAACCTTGGTCGGGTCTTTGCCGCTGAAGGCGCCGCCGCCGTGCGGGGCCGCGCCACCATAGGTATCGACGATGATCTTGCGCCCCGTCAGGCCGCAGTCGCCCTGCGGGCCGCCGACGACGAAGCGGCCGGTCGGATTGATGAGGTACTTCACCTCGCCGCGCATGTACTCCGCAGGTAGCACAGGCTTGATGATGTGCTCGATGACCGCCTCGCGCAGATCGGCCAGCGCGATGTCGGGCGCGTGCTGAGTGGACAGCACCACCGTGTCGATGGCCACGGGATAGCCGTTTTCGTAGCGAAAGGTGATCTGGCTCTTCGCATCCGGGCGCAGCCAGGGTAGGCGGCCATCGCGGCGCAACTGGCTCTGGCGCTCGACCAGGCGGTGCGCGTAATAGATCGGAGCGGGCATGAGTTCGGGGGTTTCGTCGCAGGCGTAGCCGAACATCAGGCCCTGGTCGCCGGCGCCGATGTCGAGTTCGTCGTCGTGCGCCTTGTTCACGCCCTGGGCGATGTCGGGGCTTTGCTTGTCGTAGGCGACGAGCACGGCGCAGCTCTTGTGATCGATGCCGAAATCGGCGTCGTCGTAGCCGATGCGCTTGAGCGTGTCGCGTGCGACCTGGATGTAATCGACCACGGCGTTGGTGGTGATCTCGCCCGCCAGCACGACCAAGCCGGTGTTGGCCAGGGTTTCGGCGGCAACGCGCGAGGCCGGGTCTTGCGCCAGATTGGCGTCGAGAATGGCGTCGGAAATCTGATCGGCCACCTTGTCGGGATGGCCTTCAGAAACGGATTCGGATGTAAACAGGAAGTGGTTTGCCATGACGGACCTTACTAACGGTTGGTTTGACGCCACCGTTTGGGTCTCGCACGGCGACGCTTTAGCGGATATCTGCGCAGCCGCCACTTCGGCGAGCCGCCCCTGCCACCCCGCAAGTTGTCATTAACTCGGTGGCAATGTCATGGATTCTATGCGCGCCATTTGTTCAGCGGCGCTTCGTAACATGGCACCCTTTGCGCCTCAGGGAAATCCTTCATCGTGCTGCTCCGCGTCTTCCGCTGGCTGTCTGTCTTGCCGCTGGGTTTGCTCCAGTCGCTCGGGGCGGCGCTCGGCCTGCTGGTTTATGCCGCATCGGGCGTGTATCGCCAGCGTCTGCGCGCCAACATGCAACAGGCGGGCTATGCGCCAGAGCAACTTGCTCGCAAGGCGGCCGCGCAGGCCGGACGCATGGTTGGCGAGTTGCCCGTGGTCTGGTTCCGGCGCGGCGCTACGGCGCCCGTGCACCGGGTGCAGGTCATCGGCAAGGAGCATGTCGATGCCATTCGCGCCCAGGGCATGGGCGTGCTGTATCTCACGCCGCACCTGGGGTGCTTTGAAATCTCGGCGCAGGCGGCAGCGCTCTGGAGCCCAATCACGGTGATGTTCCGCCCGCCGCGCAAGGCCGTGCTGCTGCCGCTGGCCCTGGCCTCGCGCCAGCGCCACAATCTGGCCACCGCCCCGGCCAATCTCGCCGGGGTGCGGCAATTGCTGCGCGCCCTGCGCGCGGGGGAGTCCGTTGGTCTGTTGCCCGATCAGGCGCCCGGCAGCGGCGAGGGCGTCTGGGCCGACTTTTTCGGTCGCCCGGCCTACACCATGACTCTGCCCGCGCGCTTGGTGCAACTGGGCAACGCCCGCATCATTCTGGCCTCGGCCCTGCGCCTGCCCGGCGGGCGCGGCTACACCCTGACGCTGGAGCCGTTTCCCGAAGCCTTGGACGCCGACCCGCAACGCGCCGCCACGCAGATCAATCGAGCGCTGGAAGGGCTGATCCGGCGCTGTCCCGAGCAATATCTCTGGGCCTACAACCGCTACAAAACCCCCTCGGGCGCACCGCCGCCCCCCGCGCCGAATATTGCCGAGGAAAGCGCGCCATGAATTCACTGTTCGCCCGCCTGAGCATCGGCCTCGTCTGGCTGCTGCACCTGCTGCCGTACCCGCTGCTCGCCGCGCTGGGCACGGCGGTGGGCTGGCTGCTGTGGCCGCTGGCCCGCTCGCGTCGGCGCATCACCCTGCGCAATCTGCAACTGTGCTTTCCCGACTGGACGGCTGCGCAGCAGCGCGCGGTGGCGCGGCAGCATTTTGTGTTCGTCGCCCGGGCGTTTCTCGAACGCGGCGTGATCTGGTACGCCAGCCCGAAGCGCCTGCAGCGACTGCTGCATCTCGAAGGCCCGGTGGAGCAAGCGCTGGACGGCAGCCGCAACACCCTGCTGCTGGGTTTTCACTTCGAGGGGCTCGACGCCGGATGGACGGCGCTCAGCCTGGTGGCGCCGCGCCCGGTTTCGGGTATGTACACCCCGCAGAAGAACAAGGTGCTCGACGACTGGGTGGTCGCTCGGCGCAGCCGTTTTCACACCGCCGCCATCGTTTCGCGACACGACGGCGCGGCGGGCATGTTGCGGCAACTCAAGGCCGGGGTGCCGTTCTACACCCTGCCCGATATGGACTTCGGCCTGCGCAGTTCGCGCTTCATCGACTTTTTCGGCGTGCCCGCCGCCACCCTCGACGTCGCCCCGCGGCTGGCGGCTTCCGCCGACGCCCGGGTTTACGCCGTGGTCACGCGCATCCTGCCCGGCGCGCGCGGCTATGCCGTCACCGTGCATCCCGCCTGGAGCGACTTCCCCACGCTGGACGCCCGAGGCAAACCCGCCGACATCGACGTCGACCTGCGACGCATGAACCGTTTCATCGAAGAGCAAGTGCGCACCATGCCCGCGCAATACCATTGGGTGCACAAGCGCTTCAAGAACCGCCCAGAAGGCGAGCCCTCTCTTTACTGACCCATGCAAGTCGCGTTCACCAAAATGCATGGCGCCGGAAACGACTTTGTCGTGCTCGACGCCACCCGTGCCCCGCTGACCCTCAACAAAGCGCAACTGCGCCTGCTGGCCGACCGGCACTTTGGCGTGGGCGCCGACCAGATTCTGGTGGTCGAAGCTGCACCCTCGCCCGAGGTCGATTTCGGCTATCGCATTTTCAACGCCGACGGCGGTGAGGTGGAGCAATGCGGCAATGGCGCGCGTTGCTTCGTCGCCTATGTGCATGGCAAGGGGCTCACCGCCAAAAGACGCATCCGGGTGCAGACGCTCTCTGGCCTCATCGAACCCGAGCTGCAGCCCGACGGCCGCGTCACCGTGGACATGGGTGCACCGGTTTTCGATCT
Organism: uncultured Thiomonas sp.; assembly: GCA_937927695.1. GTDB lineage: Bacteria > Pseudomonadota > Gammaproteobacteria > Burkholderiales > Burkholderiaceae_C > Thiomonas. The sequence continues at coordinate 5,810 of CALBRU010000397.1, forward strand.
GCCGCGCGTGCCTTTCGAGGCCCACGGCCTGACGCCGCAGCAGGTGGATGGCTGGGAGCAGTGGCCGCTGGATGTGGCGGGTGCCACTGCCTGGGTGAGCGTGCTGTCGATGGGCAACCCGCATGCCGTTCAGCGGGTGGACGATGTGGACACCGCGCCCGTTTTGCGCGACGGCCCGCTGATCGAAAATCACCCACGATT
>CALBRU010000398.1 GCA_937927695.1 uncultured Thiomonas sp.
GCTCTTCCGATCTGCATGCGATGCCCGGCGTGTTCGCCCAGGGCATCGAGCAATTCTGGCTCGACGGGCAGGTCGCACACCAGGATCGGCGGCGGCGCCATCTGCAGGTAATGCTGCGCAACAAAAGCCTGCAACACCCGCTGCGCTGCCTGGCCGGGAGCGCCCTGTTCGGGGGCGACGCCATCGGCCAGATCGTCGCCCAACTCCAACGCCGCCTGAACCTGGCTGGGGAAGTAGGCCCGGTCCCCCAGATGCCGACCGCCGCGCACCATGGCAAGATTGACACAGGCCCGACCTCCTTTGAGCGCCACGGCCAGAATGTCCACGTCTTCGGCGCTGCCCACTTCCATGCTTTGCTGCTGCAACACGCCGGAGAGCGCAGCGATCTGGTCGCGCAGCACAGCGGCCTCCTCGAAACGCAGCGCGTCGGAGAGCGACTGCATCTGCAACTGCAGATCGCCCATCACCACCCCGTGATCACCGCGCAAAAAGCGCACTGCATGCTGCACGTCGCGCGCATAGTCAGCCGCGCTGATCTTGCCCACGCAGGGCGCCGTGCAGCGGTGAATCTGGTGCAGCAGGCAGGGCCGACTGCGGTTGGAAAACACCGTGTCCTCGCAAGTGCGCAACTCAAACACCTTTTGCAGCACCGCGATGCTTTCCTTCACCGACCAGGCATTTGGATAGGGGCCGAAATACTGCTGCTTGCGGTCGGTCGCACCGCGGTAATACGCCACGCGCGGGTACTCGTGCGCGGTGGTGATCTGCAAATACGGGTAAGACTTGTCGTCGCGGAACAGAATGTTGTAGCGCGGATGCTGGGTCTTGATCAGATTGTTTTCCAGCAGCAGCGCCTCAGCCTCGGTGCGCGTGACCGTGGTGTCGAGCCGTTGGATGCGCGACACCATCAGCCCAATGCGCGTGCCGCCATGATCTTTCTGGAAGTAGCTCGACACGCGCTTGCGCAGATCGCGCGCCTTGCCCACGTAAAGCAAACTGCCATCGGCCGCGAAGTAGCGATAAACCCCGGGCAAATGCGGCAACGCCGCGACCTGCGCCAGCAGCGCCGCGCTGTGCTCCGGTTGGGGAGGATCGGATGCCATGAGTCTCAGTTCAGAAGGTGCAAGGCCCGCTCGAACACCGCGCGAAACATCGGGGCGGTCAAGCGGCCGGTGTTCTGGTTGTAGCGGCTGCAGTGGTAGCTGTCGATCAGGATGTAGTCGCCGATGCGATGCTCTGCGGCATGGGCGAAGCGGGCCGATGACGCTTTGCGCCCCAGCGCCATGAGCACCGCATCGTGCGCTACCTTGCCCAGAGCGACGATCACCCGCAGATTCGGCATGGCCGTGATCTCTGCGGCGATGAATCGATTGCAAGTGCGAATCTCCGCGGGCAGGGGCTTGTTTTCAGGCGGCAGACATTTCACCGCGTTGCTGATGCGGCAGCCGTGCAGTTGCAGGCCGTCGTCGGCCCGCAGCGTCGAGGGGTGATCACTGATCCGCACGGGTACGGGCCGCGAGGCCAGCCCCAGTTCGGTGAGCGTGCCGAACAGCAGCGGCCCGGCACCATCTCCCGTGAACGGGCGCCCCGAGGCATTGGCCCCCTTCAGGCCTGGCGCCAGGCCCGCAATGAGCAGCGGCGCATCCAGCGGACCCAAAGGCGGCACCGGCAGGCAGGCAAAATCGGGATGATCTTGTTTGACTTGGTGTAAAAAGGCCGCTAGTCGTGGGCACAGACGACAATGCGGATCATAAAAAAGTGAGCTCGAAAGCGGTGCGTCGTCACCCGGCATATTCATGAAAGTCCAACATCGGTGGGATTTGTTTTGCCATGTCGTCGATAACCTCGGCGATATCGGCGTGACCTGGCGACTTGCTCGGCAACTCGCCGCTGAGCACCAGCAGCAGGTGCGATTATTCCTGGACGACTTCAAGGCGTTCGCCCATATTGCGCCGCAGGTTCAGCTCCGTGCTGCGGAGCAGACCTTGGCCGGGGTGCAGATTGTGCCTTGGTCCCGGCAGGCCCAGGCCACGCCGGGCGATGTCGTCATCGAAATGTTCGGCTGCCACCTGAGCGACGCCTTCATTGCGCAGATCGGCAAGGCCTCACCCCAACCCGTCTGGCTGAACCTCGAACACCTCAGCGCAGAAAAGTGGGTCGACCTGCATCACCTCAAGCCTTCGCCGCAAAGCGGCGGGCTGATGAAGTATTTCTACTACCCCGGCTTCACCGAAAAATCCGGCGGTCTGCTGCGCGAATCCAACCTGATCTCGCAGCGCGACAACTGGCAGATGCAGCCCTCAGCCAAACGCATCGCCCTGCGCGCCCTCGGCCTGCCGCCCCCGCCCGACCATGCGCTGACCGTGCTGCTGTTCAGCTACGCCCGCCAGCGGCTCGATGGCTGGCTGCACACCATGGCCGCTTCCGAGCGTCCGGTCGCGCTCTGGGTCTGTCCCGGCCCGGTGATGACGGCCATCAACACCTGGCTGGACATGACGCTGCAAACCGGCCAGATCACCTCGCGCGGCAGCCTGAGTATCTACGCCCTGCCGTACATCCCGCAGCAACGCTTCGACGAACTGCTCTGGGCGGCCGACGTCTGCATCGTGCGGGGAGAAGATTCCTTCGTCCGCGCGCAATGGGCAGCCAAGCCCTTCGTCTGGCACATCTACCCACAGGAAGACAGCGCCCACGACCGCAAGCTCGATGCCTTCCTCGATCTCTACCTCAATGAGGCCGACAGCGAACTGCGCGACACCGTGGTGCATTTCTGGACCGCCTGGAACCGGGGCCTCGACCTGGCGCCCGCCTGGATGGAGTTTGTGAGTAGCCTGCCCGCCTTGCAGAGCCATGCGCTCAAGTGGTCGCGCAGCCTGCAAACCCAAGCTGATCTGGCCAGTCAACTGGTCGATGAAGTGCAGCAACTCACCAGCAATCGGCCCTCCCTTGCACCCGCCAGGTAGCAGCCTGTCGGACTTGAAGAATCGAAGCGAAAATTCGGCGGGTCGAGGCCAGATTTTGCCGATTTTGCAGGGCAATAGTCGAACTATTGCCCAAAAAAGCGGCGGAATATGGGCCGAACAGGCGGATTTGCAGCCGATTTTCTTCAAGTCCGACAGGCTGCTAGAATGGGCGTTTATCTGAAACCCCACAGACTGTTCAATGAAGATCGCACAAGAAATCCGCGCCGGTAATGTCATCATGGTTGGCGACAACCCGATGGTGGTTCAAAAGACCGAATACAGCCGCGGTGGCCGCAATGCCGCCACGGTGAAAATGAAGCTCAAGAACCTGCTCACCAGCGGCGGCACCGAAGTGGTTTACAAGGCCGACGACAAACTCGACTCGGTAACGCTGGAGCGCAAAGAGTGCACTTACTCTTACTTCGCCGACCCGATGTACGTCTTCATGGACGCCGACTACAACCAATACGAAGTCGAAAAAGACAATATGGGCGACAGCCTGAACTACCTAGAAGACGGCATGTCCGTCGAAGTGGTGTTCTACGACGGCAAGGCCATCTCGGTTGAAATGCCCACTACCGTGGTGCGCGAGATCATCTATACCGAACCCGCCATCAAGGGCGACACTTCCGGCAAGGTGCTCAAGCCCGCCAAACTCGCCACCGGCTATGAAGTGCCCGTCCCCATTTTTGTCGCCACCGGCGACAAAATCGAGATCGACACCCGCACCGGCGAATACCGCAGCCGCGTCTGACGCCACAGATCGAGCCGTTCAGTTCACATTGACGAAGCCGCCCTCGGGCGGCTTCGTTGTTTCAATCCAGCCCTGACTTACGAAGAGAACCGCTGGCACCAGCCGTTCGGATAGATGGTTCCCGCAACCAGTCGGCAAGACCCGCTGGCCGTGGCCGATGAGCCCGGAATGAAGTAGGCGCAGTTGCTGCACTGCTGATCGCTGTGCGGCATGTCCTGATAGTGCACCGCCGCTTTGCTCAGCATGCCGTCGTCGGCCTGTGCCGGCACGATGGCCGCAGCACCGACCACCGCGAGCAGCAGGCCGCCTCGGCGCAACAGACTGCGCCGTTGGGGGTTGGTCAGGGGAAGTGACGATTTCGGGTTATACATGAATGATCTCCTTTGACGCGATACCGAAGCGGAGGCCCTCAAACCTCCGCAAAACCAGATGACCATGCGCCTTATTGGTGGACGACGTGAGGCTCCATCGGCGCCAGAATCGCCAATAACTGGTTCTGCAGCCCCAGGGGCACGTGATTGCTGTCCATGGACTTCTGCAGATCTTCGACCAAGGCATTGAAATCGGCCGTGCTCAGATTCATGCCTTTGTGCGCCTGCCGCATGTTCAGCCCGGTGTATTTGCACGGGCCGCCCGTACCTTCGCACACCTGATTGACCAGTTCCATCTGCAGATGCGGAATATTGGTCTTGGCGAAGAAATGATTGATGCGATTGTCTGCGGCGACGTTGACGATCATGTCGTGCACGACCTTGGTGATGGCCGCTTTGCCGCCGAGCTGTTCATATAGCGTCTGACCTGAGGTCATCTGAGCATGCGCCAGCACCGGAAATGCCAGCGCGCAGGTCAGGGCGACGCCGCCGAGATGGCGCGCCAGAGGGAGGGATTGCAGTTTCATGGATGTTTCTCCTGAAAGGGTTAGAAATCAGAACGTGCCGTTGAGCGAGAGGTAGAAGCCCTTGTTGCTGGCCTGGAACGGCAAGGGGCCGAGATCGGCATATGCCGCGGTCAACGACAGGCTCTTGTTCGGGAAATAGGCGATGAACACGTCTTTCATCGTGCCGGGCGAACCGATGGCCGTGGCGCTGGAATTGATCGGGTACTTCATGTTGTCGGGTTGCTGTCGGAACTCGCCACCCACGGCCACATCCGGGCGTAAGAACACCGCCGCCGAGCCCTCGAGCTCGGCGTGGTAGCTGTCGTTGCTCTTGGTTCCCAGCGCCCCGGCGATGCCGTTGTTGGCATTGGTGCCGAAACCCAGCAGACCCATGGCGTTGGCCTTGGTGCCACGCAAGGTCAGATTGACCAGCGTGACGCGATGAAACAGGCCGTTGAGGAATACCTTGGTCGCCGCGACGTAGAAATCGGTGCCCGAATCGCTGGCGGCGCCAAAGAATTTCGGAATGCCGATCGGGCCCAGCCCGGAAAAGTTGCTGTCGAAATCGTTGTTTTTCTTGTATTTGATGCCCACGGACACCTGCGGATAGGGCGTATAGAGCACATCGCCGAACAGCCGGGCCTTCAGCCCCAGCACGTCCATGCTGATGGTCTGGTTGCCCAGATTGATGCTTGGCGCTACGCCGCCGCTGTTGATCAGGCCCAACCCACCGGGCTGATTGCCCAGCACACCCAGACTGGACAAGCTACCTAGATTGACGTTGAGATTCTCGTGGGCCACCGAGATCTCGAAACGGTTGTGAATGCCCACAGCCGCGCCCAGAGTCGTCAGTCCATAGTTCGGCACGGTGACGTAAGTCCCGGTGACCGAGCCACCGACCTCGTCGCCTGTGTCATACCCGGCAATTACCGCCCAGGGGGTGATGCCGCCCCCCGTGGAGCCGCCCACCTCGGTGACCCCGCTGGTCGCCAGCAGCCGACTGCCCTGCGCATGTGCCGCGCTCATTCCCCAGACCCCCAGCCCTGCCACGGCTGTGGCCGCGAGGGTTCTCTTCCAACGATGTGTGCTCATGGTCTCGCTCCTTATGGTCAGATGTTCCATCCCACGCGCGTGAAATGACCGCAGCCTCAAGCCGACCCCAGCCGGTTTTCGTCTGCGATATGAGCGATACGCCGCGCCGGAGGCGGCGGATTCAGAAAAATCGAATAAAACACCAAGAGATATGTAACTATTTGCATCTAATCCGTGCTGCATGACTTTTGGAGTACGTTTAGCATCCAGCCATGAACACTTCGCCCATCCCACCCGAGTCCGACCTGTTGCATTGGGAAGACTTTCCCGCAGGGGCCGTGCGCGACTGCGGCAGCACCCTGGTCAGCCGTGAGGCCGTGCTCGACTTCGCCCGCCAGTTCGACCCGCAACCTTTCCACGTCGACGATGAAGCGGCTAAAAACTCGCTTTTCGGCGGGCTCGCCGCTAGCGGCTGGCATACCTGCAGCATGGCGATGCGGCTGATGTGCGACGCCTACTTGCTGCGCTCGACCAGCCTGGGCTCGCCCGGCATCGACGAATTGCGCTGGTTGAAGCCCGTCCATCCGGGCGATCGGCTGCGCCTGCGCATGACGGTGCTAGCCGCGCGCCCCATGCGCAGCAAGCCCGATGTCGGGCTGGTGCAGTCGCAGTGGGAGCTTTTCAATCAACACGATGACTGCGTGCTGAGCATGAAGGGCTGGGGCATGTTCAAGCGGCGCGCACCGGGCACCGAGGGCCCAGGGGCTGGCGTGCAACCCTGATCGTTAGGCCAAAGCGCTGAAGTAGGCCGCCGCGTCGCCGCGCTGCGTGGCAGCCAGATGGCCGGAAAATTGCTCGCGGATTTGGTCCCGGCAAGCTGCTGACATACGAGCGACCTACCATTCGAGCCGCGCTTGGCGCACACGATTTCAATGATGTGCGTCAATTTTTCGTGGCCAGGAGGGTTTGTCAGCCCTATGTCGGCCGCGCTTCTCCCTACACTGAATCTGGATTTTTCTCATGGCCACTTCGACATCGACAGAACACACTATGGGCGCCACTCCCTCTTTCGACATGGTGTTGTTCGGTGGCACCGGCGATCTGGCCATGCGCAAGCTGCTGCCCGCGCTGTATCAGGCGCACCAATCCGGCACCTTGCATCCAGCCGGGCGCATCGTCGCCCTCGGCCGGGGCGCGCTGACGCTGGATGACTATCTGACGCAGGTTCGCACCCAATCGGGCCCGCACCTCAAGGCGGATTTCAGCTCTCCGGTCTGGACGGCCTTCGCCGCCCGCATCACCTACCTCAAGCTCGACGCCGCCCACCCGGCCGATTTCGACGCCCTGGCCGAACTGCTGGGCAGAGGCGGCGAGCGGGTCACGGTCTGCTACCTCGCTACCGCGCCGTCCCTGTTTGCCGGCATCTGCGCGCAACTCGCCCGCGTCGGGCTCAATCATCCCGACGTGCGCGTGGTGCTGGAGAAACCCCTGGGCCACGATCTGGACTCTTCCGACGCCATCAACGCGGCGGTGGCTCAGTCCTTTGCCGAGAGTCAGCTCTACCGCATCGACCACTATCTGGGCAAGGAGTCGGTGCAAAACCTCATGGCCATGCGCTTTGGCAACGTGCTGTTCGAGCCGCTGTGGCGCCGCGAGTGGGTGGACAACGTGCAGATCACCATCGCCGAAGACCTGGGCGTGGAGGGGCGCGGCGAGTTTTACGACAAAACCGGCGCGCTGCGTGACATGGTGCAGAACCACTTGCTGCAACTGCTGTGTATGGTGGCCATGGAGCCGCCAGCTAGTTTGCAGGCGGATGCCATTCGCGACGAGAAACTCAAGGTGCTGCAGGCGCTCAAGCCCTTCACCGAATCCGACGTGGCTACCCGGACGGTACGCGGGCAATACCGCGCCGGCGCCATCGACGGCAAACCCGTAGCGGGCTATCTGCAAGAGCCCGACATCGATCCGACCAGCCGCACCGAAACCTTCGTGGCGATCAAGGCCGAGGTCGTCAACTGGCGCTGGGCCGGGGTGCCGTTCTTTCTGCGCACCGGCAAGCGGCTGCAGGAACGGCTGGCGGAAATTGTCATCAATTTCCGGGCGGTGCCGCTGTCGCTGTTTGGCGGTCCGGTCGGGCTGCAGGGGGCCAACCGCTTGGTCATCCGGCTGCAACCCGATGAGAGCATCAGCCTGCATTTTCTCGCCAAGGAACCCGGCGACGGCATGCGGCTGCACCCCACCCAGCTCGATCTGGATTTCGAGTCCACCGCGCAAAAACGCCGCGCCGATGCCTATGAGCGGCTGCTGCTCGACGTGATCCGCGGCCAACTCGGGCTGTTCATGCGCCGCGACGAACTCACCGCCGCCTGGCGCTGGGTGGAGCCCATTCTGGACTGCTGGGAGCGTAACGGCGAGGCGCCCAAGACCTACACCGCAGGCACCTGGGGGCCAGCGGCCTCCAGCGCCCTGCTCTCGCGCGATGGCGCTTCATGGCATGAGGAACTGTGAGTGATGCTGCACCTTTGCACCACCCCGCAGGAGCAGATCGACAGGTTGGTGCACGTTCTAGCCGACGCGCTGGCGCAGGACATCGCCCGGCGAGGACGGGCCGTGCTGGCGGTCTCCGGCGGGCGCTCGCCGATTGCCTTGTTTCAGGCGCTGGCGCGTGCGCCGATCGAATGGCCGCGCGTCATCCTCACCCTGGTCGATGAGCGGCTGGTGCCGCCCGACCACGCCGACAGCAACGCCGCCCTGGTGCGCGCTCATTTGCTGACGGGCGCCGCTGCGCAGGCCCGGTTCCTGCCCCTGGTTGACGATGCGCCCGATCTGGCCGGATGCGTGGACCGTGCCAACGCCCAATTCCGCGCTCTTGCGCAACCCCTCACCGCTGCGTTGCTGGGTATGGGCGATGACGGCCACACCGCCTCGCTGTTTCCCGGCGCGGCCGAACTGCCCCTCGGCCTTAGCCCAGACTATCCCCTGCCCTACTTGGCCGTGACGCCGCAGCACGCCGCGCACAAGCGCATCAGCCTGAGCCTGGCCGCCCTGCTCGGCGCGGGTCGGCTGCTGCTGTCGATTTCGGGCGAGACCAAACGCACCGTCTATGCACGCGCCAGCGAACCGCCGCCCAGTCCACAGCTGCCGATTGGCTACTTCATCCAGCAGTCCACAACGCCATTCGACGCCTATTGGTCTGCCTGATGGTCTGCCTGATGGTCTGCCTGATGGTCTGCCTGATTCTGTCACCCTGACGTCCCCTGACTCATGACGCCCTCCCCCCGTTTTCCCCGCTCCAGCGGCGTGCTGCTGCACCTCACCAGTCTGCCCAGCCCGCATGGCTGCGGCGATCTCGGGCCTGCGGCCTATCACTTCATCGACTGGCTTCACTCCGCCGGACAGTCGGTCTGGCAATTCCTGCCGCTGGGCGGCATCGGTCTGGGCGGCTCGCCTTATATGAGCAACTCGGCCTTCGCCGGCAATGTGCTGCTGATCGATCTGGCCGAGTTGCACCGGCGCGGCTGGCTGGAGGCCGACGATCTCGTCGCGCAAGACGGGCTGTCGGACAAGCGCGTGCAGTTCGACCGCGTCATCCCCTTTCGCATGGAACGTCTGCGCCGGGCCGCAGCACGGTTCGAGACGACAGCCACGCCGCAGGAACGCGTCGACCTGGCCGCCTTCCAGGCCGCGCACGCCGTCTGGCTCGACGACTACGCGTTATTCATGGCGCTGTCCGAGCACTATGGCGAACGTTTGTGGAATACCTGGGACTCCGCGCTGGCGCAGCGCCAGCCCGAAGCGCTGCAGCAAGCGCGCACGAAGCACGCCGAGCGCATCGCCTTCTGGACCTTCGCCCAATGGTGCTTTTTCCGCCAATGGGCCGCGCTGCGCGCCTACGCCCACGACAAAGGCGTGCGGCTGATGGGCGACATGCCGATTTTCATTTCCCTCAACAGCGCCGATGTGTGGGCCCGGCCCGATCTGTTCCAGCTCGATGCGGCAGGCAACCCCACAGTCGTCGCCGGGGTGCCGCCCGACTATTTTTCCGCCACCGGCCAGCGCTGGGGCAACCCGCATTACCGCTGGGCGGCGCACGAGGCCGAAGGATTTGCCTGGTGGATCGCGCGGCTGCGCGCCACCTTCGAACTGGTCGATTGGGTGCGCGTCGATCATTTCCGCGGCTTCGAGAGCTGCTGGGAAATTCCCGCCGACGAGCCCACGGCCATCGGCGGCCGTTGGGCGCCGGCGCCGGGCGTGGCGCTGTTCGAGGCGGTGTCCAAAGCCCTCGGGCCGCTGCCCATCATTGCCGAAGACCTGGGCGTCATCACACCCGAAGTCACCGCGCTGCGCCAGCGCTTCGGTTTTCCCGGCATGCGCATCCTGCACTTCGCCTGGGGTCAGAACGATGGCGGCCACAACGCCTACCTGCCGCACAACTACGCCCACGACACCGTGGTCTATCCCGGCACGCACGACAACGATACCTCCGAGGGCTGGTGGGCGAGCGCGCCCGAGGCCGTGCGCCACCATCTGCGCGAATACCTCGCCTGCGACGGCGGCGACATTGCCTGGACGCTGATGCGCGCCGCCAGCGCCAGCGTGGCCGACGTCGCCCTGTTCGCTCTGCAGGATGTGCTGCGTCTGGATGGCACACAGCGCATGAACACACCAGGCACGGCGCAGGGCAACTGGACCTGGCGCTTCACCTGGGATCAGGTACAACCGGGGCATGCGGCTGGCCTGCTGCGTTTGAGCCAGCTCTACAACCGCCTACCCGCCTGAACTGGAACCTCGCCATGCTGACCGAACACGACATCGCTGACCTCGCCGCAGGCCGTCACGCCGACCCTTTTGGCGTGCTCGGCATGCATCTGCGCGGCGCCACGCTGTGGGTGAACGCGATACTGCCCGGCGCGCTGGGCGTGGAGGTGATCGAGCGCACCAGCGGCGAGCCGGTCGCCGCACTGCAGCAACAGGGCGAGACGGCGGTGTTCAGTGCTCGCATGGGCCACCGCCGCAAGCCCTTCGACTATGTGCTGCGAGTGAGCTGGCCACCCTTGCAACCGGGCGATCCGAACTGGATTGCCGACCTCGAAGACCCCTACCGCTTTCCCCAAGTGCTGGGCGAAATGGACGCCTGGCTGCTGGCTGAGGGCACCCATCTGCGCCCTTACGAATGTCTGGGCGCGCATCCGGGCGAGATGCTGGGGGTGGCCGGTACGCGCTTTGCCGTGTGGGCGCCGAATGCGCAGCGCGTGTCGGTGATCGGCGACTTCAACCATTGGGACGGCCGCCGCCACCCCATGCGGCTGCGTCGCGAATGCGGGGTGTGGGAAATCTTCCTACCCGGTGTGGGCCAGGGCGCGCTGTACAAATTCGAAATCCTCACCCAGCACGGCGAGGTGCTGCAAAAGGCCGACCCGCTGGCCTTCCGCGCCGAGCTGCGGCCGGGCACCGCCAGCATCGTGCAGGGCCTGCCGCCGCTGCACCCCGTCCGTCCCGACATGGCGCAGGCCAATGGCTTCGAGTCGCCCATCAGCATTTACGAAGTGCATCTGGGCTCGTGGCGCAAGGTGGAGGGCTGGCGCTGGCTGAGCTACCGCGAACTGGCCGAAACCCTGGTGCCCTACGCCCGCGACATGGGATTCACCCATCTGGAGCTGCTGCCGGTCAGCGAGCACCCGTTCGACGGCTCCTGGGGCTATCAGCCCATCAGCCTGTACGCGCCCACCGCGCGCTTCGGCACGCCCGAAGACTTTCAGTATTTTGTCGATGCCGCGCACGAGGCCGGTCTGGCGGTGATCCTCGACTGGGTGCCCGCGCACTTCCCAAGCGACCCGCACGGCCTGGCCAAGTTCGACGGCACGCATCTGTACGAATACGCCGATCCGAAGGAGGGCTTCCACCACGACTGGAATACCCTGATCTACAACTTCGGCCGTACCGAAGTGCGCAACTATCTGGTGGCCAATGCGCTGTACTGGCTGGAGCGCTTCAACGTGGACGGCCTGCGGGTGGACGCCGTGGCCTCCATGCTCTACCGCGACTACAGCCGCCCGGCCGGTCAGTGGGTGCCCAACAAGTTCGGCGGACGTGAGAACCTCGAAGCCATCGACTTCCTGCGCCGCATGAACCACACCGTCGGCGTGCAGCGCCCCGGCGCCATCACCCTCGCGGAGGAATCCACCGCCTTCCCCGGCGTCAGCCGCCCGCCATCCGACGACCTGCAAAGCGGTGGCCTGGGCTTTCACTACAAGTGGAATATGGGCTGGATGCACGACAGCCTGAGCTTTATGCGCCGCGACCCGGTGCACCGCAAGTACCACCATAACGAGCTGACCTTCAGCATGATGTACGCCTATGACGAGAACTTCGTGCTGCCGCTCTCGCACGACGAAGTGGTGCATGGCAAGGGCTCGCTGCTCGCCAAGATGCCGGGCGACCGCTGGCAGCAGTTCGCCAATCTGCGCGTCTATCTCGGCTATCTGTTCAGCCATCCCGGCAAGAAGCTGCTGTTCATGGGCGACGAATTCGCGCAGGCTTCGGAATGGCAGTCCGATTACAGCCTCGACTGGGACGCGCTGCTGCACGCGCCCAACTTGGGCGTGCAACGCTTGGTGCGCGACCTCAACCTCACCTACCGCGCCCACCCGGCGCTGCATCAGCTCGACCATCACCCGGGCGGCTTCGCCTGGATCACCTACGACGACGCCTCGCAATCGGTGCTGGCCTACGAGCGCGGCGCCAGTGAGGGCAGCCGCTTCGTCGTGCTGTGCAACTTCACCCCCACCCCGCGCCATGACTACCGCATCGGCGTGCCGCAGAGCGGGCGCTGGGAGACGCTGATCAATACCGACGATGCCGTGTATGACGGCTCCGGTTTGCCGCTGGCCCTGCGCGAGGCCGAGGCCCAGCCTTCGCATGGTCGCCCGTTCTCACTGCAACTCAGCTTGCCGCCGCTGGCCTGCGTCATCCTGCGGCCCGCCGCCTGATGCCATGAACGCGCAACGCCGCCGGGCAAAACACCCCGTCAAATCGTCCCCCCTCGGGCTGCAAGCCGCACGGATTGCGACCCTGGGCGCGCAACTGCATGCCGACGGCGTGCACTTCGCCTTGGCTGCGCCGCATGCGCAGGCGGTAGAGCTTTGTCTGTTCGCCCCGGACGGGCAAACCGAAGTCGCCCGCCTGCCCATGCCGTTGCAGCGTGATGGCATCTGGCAAGGCGTGCTGGCCGCAGAATCCGGCGGCGTCGAAGGGCTGATCTACGGCTGGCGGGTGCACGGCCCCTGGTCGCCCAAAGAAGGCCACCGCTTCAACCCCAACAAGCTGCTGCTCGACCCCTGCGCGCGCGAAATCGTCGGCCGCTACGACGGCAGCGACCTGCACCTCGGCCACGATCCCGCCCACCCCGACCGTCCCGACCCGCGAGACAACGCCGCCACCGCGCTCAAGGCCCGCGTAGTCGCCGACCTGCCCCCTTTGACGCAGCCCCGCCCCGTCATCGACCCGGCGCAGCGGGTGATCTACGAATTGCACGTCAAGGGTTTCACCGCGCAGTACCCCGACGTGCCCGCCGCGCTGCGCGGCAGCTACGCCGGACTGGCGCATCCAGCCAGCATCGACTATCTCAAGGCACTGGGCATCACTACGGTCAGCCTGCTGCCCATCGCCTTTCGCGCCGACGAAGCCCGGCTGCTGCACATGGGCCTGAGCAATTACTGGGGCTACACCCCTATTGCCTGGGCCGCGCCCGAAACCCGGCTGTGGAGCGGCGCCGAGGGCAGTTCGCCGCGCAGCGAGTTTCGCGCCCTGGTCGAGGCCCTGCACGGCGCCGGGCTGGAGGTGATTCTCGACGTGGTCTACAACCACACCGCCGAGCTCGATCCGCACACCGGCCCCACCCTGTCGATGCGCGGCATCGACAACGCGCTCTACTACCACCGCAACCCGCAAGAGCCCGAACGTACGCTCGACTGGACGGGCTGCGGCAACAGCGTCAATCTCAACGAGCCCTTGGTGCTGCGCGTGGCCATGGACAGCCTGCGCCGCTGGGTGAGCGAGTTCGGCGTGGACGGGTTTCGCTTCGACCTCGCCAGCACCCTGGCGCGCGGCACGGCGCGGGTGCAATACGACTTCCAGCCCGACGGCGCCTTTCTCAGCGCGGTGGCGCAAGACCCGCTGCTGTGCAACTGTCTGCTCGTCGCCGAGCCCTGGGATCTGGGGCCCGGCGGTTACCGCCTGGGAGGCTTTCCGCCCGGCTGGCTGGAGTGGAACGACCGCTTCCGCGACACCCAGCGCGGCTTCTGGCTGCAGCATCAAAACGCGCCGGGCGAGTTCGCCACCCGGCTGTCAGGGTCGAGCGATGTGTTCAACCCCGCACTGCGCGGGGCACACAGCAGCGTGAACTTCATCACCGCGCACGACGGCTTCACCCTGCGCGACCTGGTCAGTTATGCCCACCGCCACAACCAGGCCAACGGCGAAGACAACCGCGACGGCCACGGCCACAACCTCAGCATCAACAACGGCGTCGAAGGGCCGACGCAGATCCCCGAAGTGCTCGCCGCCCGCGCCCGGCAAAGCCGCGCCCTGCTGGCGGTGCTGCTGCTGTCGCTGGGCACGCCCATGCTGCTGGCCGGGGACGAACTCGGCCACACCCAGCGCGGCAACAACAACGCCTATTGCCAGGACAACCCGATCTCCTGGATCGACTGGGAGCAAGCGGATGTCGCGCTGCGCGATTTCGTGCGCGGCGCACTGGCCCTGCGGCGCAGCCTCCCGCTGCTGCAAAGCCACGCCTGGTGGGCCCCGGTGGCCACCGCATCCCACCCCGGCGCGGTGTGGTACCGGGCCGACGGCCAGCCGATGGAACAGGCCGACTGGACACTCGACGACCACGGCGCGCTGATGGTGCTGTTGTGTGCAGCCAAGACACCTTTGCGGGGCGTAGCCCCGCAGCAGGTTCTGATTCTGATCAATGCCGAGGGACAAGAAGCCTCTTTCACCCTCAGGCCAGGGGCGTGGCTGCTTAGACTGTCCACAGACAATGGTTTTGTCGCTTTGCCCGGCGACAATCAGGCTCAGGACAAAGCCCAACGGCTGCAATCTCGGCAAACGCTGCCGCCCACCAGCCTGTGGATCGCCACGCTGGAAGGCGCCGCGCCGCACACCCCAGGAGACCTTTGAGCATGAAACTCATCACCCGCCCTGCCACGCCGTTCGAAGGCCAGCGTCCCGGCACCTCCGGGCTGCGAAAAAAAGTCAGCGTGTTCCAGCAACCCGGCTATCTCGAAAACTTTGTGCAGGCCTTGTTCAACGTGCTGGGTGACGCTAGCGGCAAGACCCTGGTGGTCGGCGGCGACGGGCGTTACTACAACCGCGTGGCCATCCAGACCATTCTGCGCATGGCCGCGGCGCACGGCTACGCGCGGGTGCTGGTGGGGCAAGGCGGCATTCTGTCCACCCCGGCGATGAGCGCGGTCATTCGCCGCCGCGCAGCCAGCGGCGGCATCGTGCTGTCGGCCAGCCACAACCCCGGCGGGCCGCAAGGCGACTTCGGCATCAAATACAACATTGCCAATGGTGGCCCCGCGCCCGAGTCGGTGACCGAGGCCATTTACCTGCGCTCGCGCGAGGTGCATGAAATCCGCACCGTGGACAGCCCCGACCTGCCGCTCGACACGCTGGGCACGCATACCCTGCTGGGCACGCAGATCGAGATCATCGACCCGGTGGCCGATTACTGCGCAGTGCAGCGCGAACTGTTCGATTTCGACGCCATTCGGGCCCTGTTCGCCCGTGGCTTTCGCCTGCGACTCGACACCATGTGGGCCGTGGGCGGCCCCTATGCCAAAGCCCTGCTCGAAGGCGAACTCGGCGCCCCGGCTGGCACCGTGGTCAACGCCGAACCGCGCGAAGACTTCGGCGATCTGCACCCCGACCCCAACCCGGTCAACGCCACCGACCTGATCGACCATATGGCTGCCGCCGACGCCCCCGACATGGGCGCCGCCACCGACGGCGATGCCGATCGCAACATGATCGTCGGCCGCAACTTCGTCGTCTCGCCTTCCGACAGCCTCGCCGTGCTGGCCGCGCACGCCACGCGCATTCCAGGTTATGCCGCGGGCCTGGCGGGCGTGGCGCGTTCCATGCCCACCTCCACAGCGGTGGACCGCGTGGCCGCCAAGCTGGGCATTGCGTGCTATGAAACCCCGACCGGCTGGAAGTTTTTCGGCAACCTGCTCGATGCCGGCAAAGTCACCCTCTGTGGGGAAGAGAGCTATGGCACCGGTTCGAATCACATCCGCGAGAAGGACGGCCTGTGGGCCGTACTGTTCTGGCTCAATCTCGTCGCGGTCACCGGCAAGTCGGTGGAACAACTGGTGCGCGAACTGTGGGCCGAGCATGGCCGCTGTGTGTATTCGCGCCACGATTACGAGGGCATCCCCACTGAACAGGCCGACGCGCTGATGCGCGACTTGCGCGCCGCCCTGCCCGATCTGCCCAGCAAGATCTTCGCGGGCGAGCCTGTCGCCATCGCGGACGACTTCGCCTACACCGACCCCACCGACGGCAGCGTCAGCAGCAAACAAGGCGTGCGCATCATTTTGCAAAGCGGCTCGCGCGTGGTGTTCCGCCTCTCGGGCACGGGCACCGAAGGCGCCACGTTGCGCATTTACCTCGAGCGCCATGAGCCCGACCCCGCACGCCACGATCTGCCCGCGCAACAGGCGCTCGCCCCACTCATCGCCCTGGCCGAGCAAGTGGCCCGGGTGCGCCACTGGACGGGCATGGACACCCCCAGCGTGATGACCTGACACTCAGTTTGCCTTCGAGCTTCACCCCTAAAACACACAGGAGACCTGCCATGAATCAGAACAGCCCCTTGAGCCCGATGAACATGCAAGATCGCCAGATGCAGCCGCACATGCTGGTGCGCCGCTCCATCGCCCTGGTGCTGGCCGGCGGGCGAGGCTCTCGCCTGAAGCAGCTCACCGACAAGCGCGCCAAGCCCGCGGTGTATTTCGGCGGCAAATTCCGCATCATCGACTTCGCGCTGTCCAACTGCGTCAATTCCGGCATCCGCCGCATCGGCGTGATCACCCAATACAAATCGCACTCGCTGCTGCGCCACCTGCAGCGCGGCTGGAGTTTTTTGCGCGCCGAACTCAACGAAATGGTCGATCTGCTCCCCGCGCAGCAACGGGTGGACGAAGAACACTGGTACCGCGGCACCGGCGACGCGGTCTATCAGAACATCGACATCATCCAGTCGAGCAAGCCCGAATATGTGGTGATTCTGGCCGGCGATCATGTTTACAAGATGGACTACTCCATCATGCTGCAGGACCACGCCACCAGCGGCGCGCAGGTCACCGTGGGCTGCATCGAAGTGCCGCGCAGCGAGGCCAGCGCCTTTGGCGTCATGTCCATCGACGCCAGCCGCAAGATCGTCGAATTCATCGAAAAACCCGCCGATCCCCCCGCCATGCCCGGCAACGAGCAGATGTCATTGGCCAGCATGGGCATTTACATTTTCAACGCCAGCGCGCTCTACCGCATGCTGGACGAAGACATGGCCGACCCCGCCTCCTCGCACGACTTCGGCAAGGACATCATTCCCAAAGCGGTGCGCGCAGGCCTGGCGCACGCGCATCCCTTCTCCATGTCGTGCGTGCAGGGGGGGCAGCAAAGCCAGCCCTATTGGCGCGACGTCGGCACGCTCGACGCCTTCTGGGCCGCCAACCTCGATCTGGCTTCCGTCACCCCCGAGCTCAACCTCTACGACACCGAATGGCCGATCTGGACCAGCCAGCGCCAGCTTCCTCCGGCCAAGTTCGTGCAAGACCACAACGGCAGCCACGGCAAGACCATCAACATGATGGTCTCCGGCGGCTGCATTCTCTCGGGCTCCTCGGTCAGCAACTCGGTGCTGTTCTCCAATGTGCGGGTGCACTCCTTCTGCACCATCAACGAGTGCGTGCTGTTGCCCGATGTGCTCATCAACCGCTCCTGCCGGCTGAACAAAGTGATTCTCGACCGCGGCTGCGTGCTGCCCGAAGGCATGGTGATCGGCGAGGATCCCGAGCTGGACGCCAAACGCTTCGAGCGCACGAGCAACGGCGTGGTGCTGGTGACCAAAAAAATGCTGCGCGCCCTCGGCGAGACCGAACTGAACGAGGAAGACGATGACTGAACCTAGCCCCCAAGCTGCGGCTTCGCCTGCGCTGCCCCCCGAGAGGGCGCACCCCGCCTTGGGGCGGCCCGGCGGCGGGATGACCTTGCGCGTGCTGCAGGTCAGCGCCGAAATTTTCCCCCTGCTCAAGACCGGCGGTTTGGCCGACATCGCCGGCGCCCTGCCCGCGGCGCTGGCCACGGCCGGTTGCGACACGCGCGTGCTGCTGCCCGGCTTTCCCGCCATCCGCGCCGGTTTGGCGAGCGGCGAAACCGTCGGCCAGTTCACCCTGCCCTGGGGCGAGACCGTCGGCGTGCTGCTCGGCACGCTTCCCGCAGTGCCAGGCGCCGAGGGCCGACCGGTACACGCCTATGTTCTCGACGCGCCCCGCCTGTACGACCGCCCGGGCAATCCCTACGAAGACGCGCAGCGCCGCCCCTATGCCGACAATCATCGCCGTTTCGCCGCGCTGGGCTGGGCGGCAGCGCGACTGGCGCGCGGCCTCGACGCCAACTGGCAGCCGCACCTCGTGCACGGCCACGACTGGCATGCCGGCCTGACGGCAGCCTGCCTGAAATTCAGCGCGGGCAAGCCGGTGCCGTGTATCTATACCGTACACAACCTGGCCTACCAGGGCCTATTTCCGGCGGACGTGATGGGCGATCTCGGACTGCCCGCAAATGCGTTTCAAATGGATGGGCTCGAATTTCACGGCCAGGTCTCGTTCATGAAGGCCGGTCTGTTTTACGCCGACAAGATCACCACGGTCAGCCCCAACTATGCGCGCGAAATCCAGACGCCCGAACAGGGCTTCGGCCTCGATGGGCTGCTGCGCACCCGGCGCAACGACCTCAGCGGCATTCTCAACGCGGTCGATGCGGCCGTGTGGAACCCCCTGACCGACGCCCACATTCCGCGACACTACAGCGCCGAAAGTCTCGCGGGCAAGTCGCGCTGCAAAGCCGCATTGCAAGAAGAAGCCGGTCTGAATCTGAGCAAGGACACTCCCCTGTTCACCGTGGTCAGCCGCCTGACCGAGCAGAAGGGTCTCAACCTCGTACTCGCCGCCATCGACACCCTGGTTGAAGGCGGCGGACAATTGTTGGTCTTGGGTAGCGGCGACCACGAACTGGAAACGGCCTTCGGCCATGCGGCGCAGCGTCATGCGGGCAACGTGGCCCTGCGCGTCGGCTACGACGAGCCATTCGCCCACCGCATTTTTGCCGGCAGCGACATCACCCTCGTGCCGTCCCGCTTCGAGCCCTGCGGCCTCACCCAGATGTACGGCCTGCTCTACGGCAGCCTGCCGCTGGTGCGCGCAGTAGGCGGCCTGGCCGACACCGTGGTCGACGCCGATCTCGCCACGCTCGACGACGGTACGGCCACGGGCATTGTTTTTGCTAACTTTTCCGAGGCGGATTACCGCCACGCGATACGGCGTGCGCTGGCCCTCTATCGCCAGCCGCGCGCCTGGTCGCGGGTGCGGCAAACTGGCATGCATCAAGACTTCAGCTGGACGCAGGCGGCCCGGCAATACCGAGCGGTCTACCAGGCTGCCCTCCCGAATTTTTCTCGCGCTCTCACATGACCCCCGAACCCAAACCGCCCATCCCCGAAGCCGCTTCCATCCCCTTCGTCCACGACACCCCGCCGCACGACGTGGCGGCGCTCAAGCGCGCGATCTCCAACAAGCTGATGTTCCAGATCGGCAAAGACCCGCATTCGGCGCAGCCGATCGACTGGCTGCACGCCGCGTCTTACGCCGTGCGCGACCTGATGGTGGAGCACTGGTTCGACACCACCCACGCCCGCAACGAACAAGACGCCAAGCAGGTCTATTACCTGTCGATGGAATTCCTCATCGGCCGCGCGTTTTCCAATGCGCTGATCGCGCTCGAACTCACTGCGCCGCTACGCGCCGCACTGGCCGAATTGGGCGTGGACATGAACGCCATCGCCGATCTGGAGCCCGACGCAGCTCTGGGCAACGGCGGTCTGGGCCGCCTGGCCGCCTGTTTTCTCGACAGCATGGCCACGCTGGGCATTCCCGGCTACGGCTACGGCATCCGCTACGACTACGGCATGTTCCGTCAGACCATCGTCGATGGCCGCCAGGTGGAGACGCCTGACTACTGGCTGACCGACGGCAATCCCTGGGAGTTCCCGCGCCCCGAAGTGGTGTACCGCGTGCAGTTCGGCGGCCACGTCATCAAAGAGGGCGACCGCGCCCGCTGGGTGGACACCCACGATGTCGAGGCCATGGCCTACGACACCATCATTCCCGGCTACGACACCACCACGACCAACACTCTGCGGCTGTGGTCGGCCAAGGCCACCAAAGAGATCGATCTGGGCGCCTTCAACCGCGGCGACTACTTCGGCGCGGTCGAGCAGAAAAACCATTCTGAAAACGTCTCGCGCGTGCTCTACCCCGACGACTCGACCGACGCTGGACGCGAGCTACGGCTGCATCAGGAATACTTTTTCTGCAGCGCCAGCGTGCAAGATTTGATGCGCCGCTACCTGCAGACGCACACCGGCTTCGACCAGTTCGCCGACAAGGTGTCCGTCCACCTCAACGACACCCACCCGGTGCTCGCCATTCCCGAGTTGATGCGCCTGTTTCTCGACGTGCATCACCTGCCCTTCAACGATGCCTGGCGCATCTGTCAGGGCGTGTTCTCCTACACCAACCACACCCTGATGTCGGAAGCGCTCGAAACTTGGCCGATCGACATGCTGGGCCGCGTATTGCCCCGCCACCTGCAGATCATTCTCGACATCAACGCCTACTTCCTAACCCGGCTGACGCAGAAGCACGGGCACGATGTAAACCTGATGCGGCACGTCTCTCTGGTCAACGAATCAGGCACGCGTTCAGTGCGCATGGCCTACCTCGCTGTGATCGCCAGCCATTCGGTGAATGGGGTGTCGGCGCTGCACTCCGAACTGATGCAGCAGTCCATCTTCGCCGATTTCGCCAAGATCTGGCCCGCCCGCTTCAACAACAAGACCAACGGCATCACCCAGCGCCGCTGGCTGGCGCTGGCCAATCCGCCGCTGGCCGCACTGCTCGACAAAACCATCGGTACGCACTGGCGGCGCGACCTGTCCGAACTGGCCAAGCTGCGCCCGCTGCTGGGCAGCTCAGATCTCGTCAAAGAGTTTCAGAGCGCCAAACGCAGCAACAAGGCGCGTTTCGCCGCGTGGCTGAAGGCACATCACGGCGTGACCATCCCGGTCGATGCGCTGTACGACGTGCAGGTCAAGCGCATCCATGAATACAAGCGCCAGTTGCTCAATGTGCTGCACGTCATCACCCGCTACCTGCGCATCCTCGAACAACCGGGCAGCGTCACCGTGCCGCGTGTGGTCATCTTCGCCGGCAAGGCGGCGTCGGCCTATCACATGGCCAAGCTCATCATCCAGCTCATCAACGATATCGCCAAAACCATCAACAACGATGACCGCGTGGGCGATCTGCTCAAAGTCGTGTTCGTGCCCAATTACAGCGTGAGTGCCGCCGAAGTCATCATTCCCGCGGCCGACCTGTCTGAGCAAATCTCCACTGCGGGCACCGAGGCCTCGGGCACCGGCAATATGAAGCTGGCGCTCAACGGCGCGCTGACCATCGGCACCCTCGACGGCGCCAATGTCGAAATCCAGGAGAATGTCGGCGCCGACAACATTTTCATCTTCGGCCTGACCGCAGGCGAAGTGACCGATCTGCGCATGACCGGCTACCAGCCCCACGCCATCGCCAGCGCCAACCCCGAGCTGGCGCGCGTGCTCGAAACCCTGCGCGACGGCCGCTTCAGTCCGGAAGAACCGCATCGCTATCAGAGCATCTACGATCTGCTGGTCAACTGGGGCGACCACTACATGCTGCTGGCCGACTACGCCAGCTATATCGCCACGCAGAGCAAGGTCGATGCGCTCTACCGCAATCCCGATGAATGGGCGAAAAAAGCGCTGACCAATGTGGCTGGCATGGGCCCGTTCTCCTCAGATCGGAAGAGCACACGTCTGAACTCCAGTCACTAGCTTATCTCGT
>CALBRU010000399.1 GCA_937927695.1 uncultured Thiomonas sp.
GAGGCGGCCACCTTCAGCCGCACCCAGGGCGTGCCGCGCACCATGCGCGAGATGAAGCCGAGGTTGATCTCGCGCGCTTCATCGGCAAACAGCCCGACATCGACCTGGATGCCAGCATCGCGCAAACGCTGCAGTCCCTGGCCCGCCACCAGCGGGTTGGGATCGACCAGCGCAGCGACCACGCGCGCGACGCCTTGCGTGGCCAGCAGGTCGGCGCAGGGCGGCGTGCGGCCGTGGTGCGCGCAGGGTTCCAGGGTGACGTAGGCAGTGGCGCCCCGCACCTCGTGGCCGCGCCCCCAGGCCTGCTTCACCGCCTGGACTTCGGCATGGTCTTGCCCCGCCGCCAGCGTGGCACCTTCGCCCAGCACCTGGCCGTCTCGCACCAGAAGGCAGCCCACCCGCGGATTGGGGCTGGTGCGGTACATCGCGCTGTGCGCCAGATCGAGCGCCCGGCGCATGAAGCGCTGGTCTTGTTCGCTGAATGAAACGTCGTCCGGGTTCATGTTGAAGTTTTTCCGCGCCGGGGTTTGGCGGCGGGCGAGGGCGGCTGCATTTCCTGCAGCACATCGAGAAACTGGCTCAAATCCTTGAAGCTGTGATAGACGGAGGCAAAGCGCACATAGGCAATGCCGTCGAGGGTGCGCAATTCCTCCATTACCCAAGCGCCGATCTGGGTGGAGGGCAGCTCGCGCGCGCCGCTTTGCAGCAGCATTTGCTCCACACGCCCGATGGCGGTGTCCACCGCGTCGGCACTGACCGGCCGCTTGCGCAAGGCCAGCAGGAAAGAGGCGCGCAATTTGTCGCGGTCGTATTCGGTGCGGCGGCCATCTTTTTTCACCACCACCGGAAAGCTGACCTCCGCGCGCTCATAGGTGGTGAAGCGCTTGTCGCAATGGCCGCAACGCCGCCGCCGCCGCAGCGCGGTGCCGTCTTCCACATCGCGGGTTTCAATCACCTGCGTGTCGGGGCTTTGGCAAAAGGGGCATTTCATGGCGGCGTTGCAACATTAAACCTGTCATTATTCACGCCGCGGCATGTTTTCGCGGCAGCGCGCGCAAACACGGCGCGCATCAAACGCCTGACGCGGCGGCTACACTGCCCGCCGATGAAAAATCTGGTTCTCCTCATTTCCGGGCGCGGCAGCAATCTGCAGTCCATTCTTCAAGCCGAACGTGAACAGGGCTGGGACGTTTGCGTGCGTGGAGTGATCAGCAACCGGGCCGATGCCGCAGGGCTGGACATCGCACGCGCCTTCGGCGTGCCCACGCAGGTGATCGCGCACGCCGACTTTCCCAGCCGCGAGGCGTTCGACGATGCTTTGGGCGATGCGATTGCCGCGCTGGAGCCCGACGTCATCGCGCTGTGCGGCTTCATGCGGGTGCTGGGCGCGGCCTTCGTCGACCGCTTTGCGGGCCGTCTGGTGAATATCCATCCGTCTTTGCTGCCAGCTTTCACCGGTTTGCGTACCCATGCCCGCGCCCTCGAAGAAGGGGTGAAGTGGCACGGCGCTACCGTACATCTGGTGAGCAGTGCGCTCGATCACGGGCCGATTCTGGCGCAGGCCGCCGTGCCCGTCCTGGATGGTGATACGGTCGAGACGCTGGCCGCGCGGGTCTTGCTTGAAGAGCACCGAATTTATCCCCCCGCCGTGCGGGCCTTGCTGGAAGGGCGGGTGCAGATCGACGGCTTGCGCACCCGCATCCTCCCGGCCTCCGATTCCTCCCTTTGAAAGTGCGCCATGAAACCGCGTGACCTGCTTTACACCGCGCGCGACGTGCTGCGCGATATGCTGCGCTTCGACGCCGCAGCCGATGCCGTGCTGTCGCGGCTTTTCCGTGCCAAGCCGCAACTGGGCAAGACCGACCGGCAGATTCTGGCCGACACGGTCTATCAGGTGCTGCGGCATCTGCGCTTGTTTCAGACGCTGGCCGCAACCGACGAAAGCATCGGCGGCGCTATGGAACTGCGTTTGGCCATTCTCGGGTGGTCGGGCAACGCGCAGTCGCTGCATGCGGCCCTTTCTGCCGAGCAACTCGAGTGGCGCAAACGCTTGCTGGCACAAGACGCGATGGCCCTGCCTGAAGCGGTGCGCTGGAGTCTGCCGGAATGGCTGGCCGCCGCTTTGCAGGCGAACTATGGCGCGGAATATCCCGCGCTGGCGCAGGCACTGTTGCGCTCAGCTCCGCTGGATTTGCGGGTGAATGCGCAGAAAGCGCGGCGCGAAGCCGTGCTCGACGTGTTCGCCCGCCTGGGTCTGCCCGCGCAGCCAACGCCCTATTCGCCGTGGGGCGTGCGCCTGGAAGGCAAACCCGCTTTGCAGGATCTCACCGTTTTTCGCGAAGGCTGGGTGGAGGTGCAGGACGAAGGCAGTCAGTTGCTCGCGGTGCTGCTGGCCCCGCGCCGCGGCGAAATGGTGGTCGATTTCTGCGCCGGAGCCGGCGGCAAGACTCTGGCGCTGGGCGCCATGATGCGCAGCACGGGTCGGCTTTATGCGTTCGATGTGGCCGACTACCGTCTGGCCAAGCTCAAACCCCGACTGTTGCGCAGCGGGCTGTCCAATGTGTACCCGGTGGCCATCGCACATGAACGCGATGAACGGGTCAAGCGCCTCGCTGGCAAGGTCGACCGGGTGCTGGTGGATGCGCCGTGCTCCGGATTGGGCACCCTGCGCCGCAATCCCGATATGAAATGGCGGCAGAAGCCAGAAGATATTGCCGAGTTGACGACAAAACAAGCCAGAATCCTTCAATCGGCGGCCACGCTGCTGAAGCCGGGCGGGCGCTTGGTTTACGCCACCTGCAGCATCCTGCCGGAAGAAAACAGCGGCATCGTCAATGCCTTTCTGGCCGCGCATCCTGATTTCGAGCGCGTTCCCGCCGATTCAGTGCTGCGTCAGCAAGGCGTGGAGGGCGAGGGTCTGGTGACCCAAGGGGATTTGCAGTTGTTGCCCAATCGCCACGCCACTGACGGCTTTTACGCCGCCGTGCTGCAGCGGCGCCCGACCTCATCATCTGATCGTGGCGAAACCGATGCCACGCTTGCGGACTGACAAAGGCTTCTCGTTTGCCCTGAGCGCTGCCAACGGTGCAAGACCGATAATGCATGCAACTTTCGCCAGCGGCAAAGTTCCAATTGTGTTGTATCGATCTGAAAGTTTCTGATGCTTGATGTTTTTTTGAATTGGGTTGGGCACGGCCTTTTGCGTGCATCGTGGTGGCAAATCGTGTTATTTGCGCTCATCACCACGCATATCACTATTGCGTCCGTCACTATTTTTCTGCACCGTGCTCAGGCTCACCGAGCGTTGGAACTGCACCCGATCGCCTCGCACTTTTTCCGGTTCTGGCTGTGGTTCACCACGGGCATGGTCACCAAGGAATGGGTGGCGATTCATCGCAAGCATCACGCCAAGTGCGAGACGGTCGATGACCCGCACAGTCCGGTGACCCGCGGCATCGATACGGTGCTGTTGCGCGGCGCCGAGTTGTATCGTGCCGAATCGAGAAACGCCGAAACCCTGAGCAAATTCGGCCACGGCACTCCTGACGACTGGTTGGAGCGCAACATTTATTCCCGCTTTATCTGGCAGGGCGTCGGGCTGTTGCTCATTCTCGATGTGCTGATGTTCGGCGCGATCGGTGCCACGGTGTGGGCGGTGCAGATGTTGTGGATTCCGATCTGGGCAGCCGGGGTGATCAACGGGCTGGGTCATTGGTGGGGCTATCGCAATTTTTCGGCGCGAGACAGCAGTCACAACATTTCGCCCTGGGGGGTGCTGATCGGCGGCGAGGAGTTGCACAATAACCACCATACCTACCCCACCTCGGCCAAGCTCTCGGTCAAATGGTGGGAGTTCGATATCGGCTGGGCCTATATCCGCGCTTTGTCTTGGGTGGGTTTGGCCAAACCGCGCAAACTGCCTCCGCAGTTCCGGCTGGGCGAGGTGCGCGCCGAGGTCGATCAACTCACTTTGCAAGCCGTTATTGCCAACCGTTATGAGTTGATGGCGCGCTATGCCGCCGGGCTGAAGTCCACCCTCAAGGCCGAGCTGGCCCGGGCCGCAGAGCAGGGCGCGGTGAGCCATCTGCCGACTTTGCGTGCAGCCAAACGCTGGATTGGCATTGAGCGCGAGATTCTGTGCGAGCGTTCGCGCGCCTTGGTAGACGCCGCGGCAAATGCCAGCCCGAACCTGAGCAAGTTGCTGCATATGCGCGAAGAGCTGAAATCGGTGTGGGAGCAGACCAATCTGAACGCCGACCAGCTTCGCTTGAAGCTCCAGGACTGGTGCCGCCGTGCCGAAGACAGTGGCCTGGCCCCGCTTCGGGAGTTGTCGCTGAGGCTGCGACGTTATACACCGACG
>CALBRU010000400.1 GCA_937927695.1 uncultured Thiomonas sp.
GACGACGGTGTTCTCACCGAGCGCTTCGAGTGAAAACCTTCATCTTATTTTTGACGCCCAGTTAACATTTCATCGTTGGCGGAGGGTTGTGGCGCGTGATGGATCTCACGCGGCCCGCAGTCGGCTGGCGTTGTTTTGCTTTTTTCCTCACTTCCAGAATCAGGAGTTTTCAGATGGCAACCACCAAGAAGAACGTCGTTGGAGAAGCGGCAGCCGAACTCACGCGCCAGCAGGTGCAGCAGGCCCTGGCGATCGCGGGCGCGGCGGAATTCAGCGGCTCGACCGACCCGGCCTTCGTCGGCTCCGTGCTCGTGGCGCTGGCCATCAACACGAGCTCGGTCAGCGCGACCATCGACAACGCGAAGACCCGCCGCGATGCGACTGGCGGCGGCGTGACGGCGCACTGATCGAACGGCCGGAAAACGAAAGGCCGGCAAGCGCGATGCCTGCCGGCCTGGGTGGATCGGGTGTGGACGCGAGCCCGATGACGCCTGGTCTTCGCGATGCCGCGGTTCAGCGCGCGGCCCGCCTCATCGCATCGTCATTCGCAGCGAAACAGCACGCCGCTCTCGGCCGGTGCCTTGCCGAGCCAGCGCGGGCTCTGGCTCTTGTTGTCGCAGTAGATCTGTGCCTGCGTGTAGGTGGTGGCGCGCAGAACGCCTTCGCGGAACTGCATCACTTCGTTCGGGGGCGTCGAGCAGCCGGCGATGGCCAGCGCGCAGGGGATCGACAGGAGGGCCAGGAGGGACGGTGCATGCCAGTTCATCGCACGATTCTCCGACATTCCCGTGTCTTCCAAGGCATGCACCCGTGCGCCGAACGCCTCATCCCTGGTTGGCCGCGGCGGCCGCGCCCGGGTACAGGTACCTGAAGTAAGGGCCCGAGCTGCCGAACAACCGTGCCGCGAGCTGCACCGGATCCTCGGCGCTGTGCTTCTCGTAGAGCACCGGTCCCCAGATGATGAAGCCGTCGATGCTGAGCGTGGCGGGCGCGGGCTCGATCGCCTTCCAGGCATGGGCGAATTTCGAGATCCAGGCGAGGGCGTCGGTCAGCGCGTAGTTGGGCACGACCACCGGTTGTTCGATGCGGGGCATGGCGGTACTCCTGGGTTGAGAGAACTGTACAAATATACAGTAAACTACGGCCCATGGCAGGCGCGCGGCGCACCACTTTCCATTCTCCTTGACGGGTTGCCCGTCCCTTTGATGCTTGACTGCAAGAAGGCTTGAGCCCGGTCCGATGCCGGGCTTTTTTTTGTCCGCGCGATTCGTCGATCGCGTCGTCTTCGCGCTGCATGCGGGCGATGAAGAAAGAGCGGATGCGATGCGTACGATCGGCCATCGATCGTGTTGCCGCATTCGTTCTTCGGCACGCGTTTGCAGGTCGATGCGCGAGCACAAAGGAAAATGCCCCGCTACCTTGTGAGTAGCGGGGCATCCAGTAGCCTTGCGGCTTGTTTTTGGCTCCTCGACCTGGGCTCGAACCAGGGACCTACGGATTAACAGTCCGGCGCTCTACCGACTGAGCTATCGAGGAACAGCAAAGCGAAGAATCGTAACGCGCAATCAATCCGGTGTCAATAGACTTTGCAGTGATTCGCGAAGACGCTTAGTCGAACACTGGCGTTTCCACCCCGAGGACCTTGTGCAGTTTCGGGCTAGTGGTGGTGTATTGCAGGTGGATTTTTTTCTCCGGAAAGATGAAGGGCGCGGCGCCGAATGCGGCGAGGGCGGCTTCATGGAAGCCGGAGAGAATGAGTTTCTTTTTGCCGGGATAGGTGTTGATATCCCCCACTGCAAAAATGCCGGGGATGCTGGTCTGGAATTTTTCGGTGTCGACGACGAGCTGCTTGCGCTCGATTTCCAGCCCCCACTCTGCGATCGGGCCTAGTTTGGGAGACAGCCCGAAGAAAACCAGCAGCATGTCGAGCGGCAGGCGGCGAGTGATGCCGTCGTTGCCTGTGACCTTGATCATGTGCAACTGACCTTCGGCATTTTCTTCGTAGCCGCTGACCTGGCCGATGAGGAATTGCATCTCGTGCTGTTCGCAAAGGGCGTGCATCTGCGCGACGGATGCGGGGGCGGCGCGAAAGCCGTCGCGGCGATGAATGAGCGTGACGCTTTCCGGCTTGTTTTCGCTGGACTGAACGAAGTGCAGCGCCCAGTCGAGTGCCGAGTCGCCGCCGCCCACGATGACCAGGTTTTTGTTAGCGAACTGCTCCGGGTTGCGAACCCGGTAGAACAACTGGCTGCCTTCGAATTTATCCAGTCCGTCCACCTTGAGGGTGCGGGGCTGGAAAGAGCCCACCCCGGCGGCGATGAACACGGTCTTGGTGAGCAGCCGGGTGGATTTGGTGGTTTCCACGAGGAAGCGGCTATCGGCCTGGCGTTCCAGCACAGTGACTTCTTGCCCGAGGTGGAGGGTGGCGCCGAAGGGTTCGATCTGTTTGAGCAGGTTGTCGGTCAGTTCCTGCCCGGTACATACCGGCACGGCGGGAATGTCGTAAATCGGTTTGTCGGGGTAGAGCTCGACGCATTGCCCCCCCGGGTAAGCCAGGGTGTCAATGACGTGGGCCTTGATCTCCAGCAGGCCGAGCTCGAACACCTGGAACAGCCCGACGGGGCCAGCGCCAATGATGACGGCGTCCGTTTCAATGATGTCGCCCGCGACAGAAACGGGAGCGGCGTTGGATAGGTCCATGCGATAGGGTCTTGAGGAAAAGATCAAGGCGGCAACACGGCCGCCGATGGAGATAAAACCTGCGCTGTGAGCAGATCAGCGCTGCAGGAATTGCAGTTTGTCGGGTTTGTCTTTCCACTCGTCTGCATCATCGGGCGCGGCTTTGCGCTTGGTGATGCTGGGCCACTGGCGAGACAACTCGGCGTTGAGCTTGATGAAGGCTTGCTGATCGCCCGGCACATCTTCTTCGGCGTAGATGGCGTTGGCCGGACACTCGGGCACGCACACGGCGCAGTCAATGCATTCGTCGGGGTCGATGGCGAGGAAGTTGGGGCCTTCGCGGAAGCAGTCCACCGGGCAGACGTCAACGCAGTCGGTGTATTTGCAGCGGATGCAGTTTTCAGTAACGACGAAAGTCATTTGCGGAACCGGATGTATCAAAGGGTCAAAATTTTAACTGGCGCGGCCAAGTCGGCTCTGCATCAGATCAAAACCCGGCTATCGTAGGGGTGGGGCCATGAAAAAACCACCGCGTCCGGCAGGCGGACGACGGTGGTTGAGTGGCGGTAACGCGCTCAGGTTTTGCGCGAAGTCGCTGCGACCAGCGGCGCGGCCGGCACACTGCGCGTGCGTTGGCCCATGCGCTGCCACAACTCGAAGCCGATCATGCCAGCGACCATGCTGCTGAAGAACAGCCACTCTTGCCAAGTCGATGCGGCCAAAGATGCGAGCGAGGGCCCCGGACACAGGCCGGTCATGCCCCAGCCGATGCCGAAAATGGCACTGCCCAGAATGAGCTTTCCGGTAATGCCCTTGGTCGATGGAAAGGCGATTTTTTCGCCGACAAGAGATCGGGCGCGTCGTTGCGCTAGTTGCATGGGCACAAGTGCGACGACCACGGCGGTGACCATGACGAGAATCAGGCTCGGGTCCCAAGGGCCGGCGATGTCGAGGAAGGCAATGACCTTGGCTGGATCGGTCATGCCCGAGACGAGCAGGCCGATGCCGAACACGATGCCGCTGAGAAAGGCGAGGGTTTTCATGGCTCAGACCCCTCCGAGGATATGGCGCATGACGAACGTGGTCGCCATGCCCATGCCGATGAAGGTGCCCACTGCCGCCATCGAGCGCGGCGAAAACCGGGACAGCCCACAGACGCCATGGCCGCTGGCGCAACCCGAGCCGAGCCGGGTGCCGAGGCCCACAATCAATCCGCCGATCGCAATCACCGGCCACGACTCGCCGTAATGTGCGCCGGGCACCGGGCGGAACATCACCCAGATGAACGAAGCGGCGATCAGTCCGCCGAGAAACCACAACCGCCACGGCGTGGGGCGTTTAGCCTGCAGGGCTTCGTTGATGGCGCCGCCGAAAATGCCGCTGATCCCGGCGATCTTGCCACCGCCCAGCGCCATGGCGCCCGCTGCCGCGCCAATCAGCGCCCCGCCGAGAATGGCCGTGCCGGGCGTGAAATGCGCCCAATCGATGTTGAACATTTGTCTCTCCTTCGTGACATGGGCATGTTTGTCTCTGGTTTTATTGACGCCAGCCAGTATTCTGGTCAGGCCGTTTGCCGTACCGCGCCGACATGCAAGCGTCGCGGTACCAACTCATTTGCCAGGCGGTTCATTGCCGCCGTGGCAGTAAATCTGATAAAGGGTCATTAGCACCGCGCTGGCTGCCGGGCTGGCCAGGCTGTAATACACACGCTTGCCCTCGCGACGGGTTTTCACCAAACCTTGCGCACGCAGCACGGTGAGCTGCTGCGAGAGCGTGGGCTGGCTGACGTCGCAGGCCATCTCCAGGTCGCTGACGCAGATCTCCCCGCGGTTGATCTGGCACAAAATGAGCAAGCGGTCAGGATTGCCCAGGGTTTTCAACAAGGCGCCCGCCTGTTCCGAGTTGCGCCGCATGAGCTCGACGCTGGGAATCTCAAAATCTTGCGTGCTTGACATTGACATGGCTCACTCAATCAGGTAACTCCTAATGGAAAAACAATATATTCTTTTCTATATTGTTCCTGCAACGCATTCCGCCTAGGAGATACCCGTATGAGTACGCAGACCCCCACCGTTCAGAGCTGGTTTCACGCGCCCACCTTTACGGCGACCCATTGCATCATCGACCTAGAAACCCGCCACTGCGCGATTCTCGACAGCGTGCTCGACTTCGACTACGCCTCGGGTCGTACCAAAACCGACTTCGCCGACCAGATCGCCGCCTACGTGCGCGAGCAGGGGCTCACGGTGGACTGGTTGCTGGAAAGCCATGCCCATGCCGACCATCTCTCCGCCGCGCCCTATCTCAAAAAGCTGTTCGGCGGCCAGATCGCAATTGGCGAACACATTCAGGACGTGCAGAAAGTGTTCAGTCAGGTGTTCAACGACAGCACCATGCCCACCGACGGTTCGCCCTTCGATCATCTGTTCAAGGACGGTGAGACCTTTGCCATTGGCAAGCTGCAAGCCCGCGTGATGCATACCCCCGGCCACACGCCCGCCTGCGTGACCTATCTGGTGGGCGACAGCGCCTTTGTCGGCGATACTCTGTTCATGCCCGACTACGGCACGGCGCGCTGCGACTTTCCTGGCGGAGACGCGCATGTGCTTTACCAATCGGTGCACAAGCTCTACAGCCTGCCGCCGCAGACCAAGCTCTACCTTTGCCACGACTACATGCCCGGCGGCCGCGATCCCATCTGGCAGACCACGGTGCAGGCCGAGCGTGAGGGCAATGTCCAGCTCAATGCGCAGACCACCGAGGAGGAGTTCGTCGCTTTTCGCAAAAAACGCGACGCCACGCTGAACATGCCCGCGCTCATCCTGCCCTCGGTGCAGGTCAATGTGCGCGCCGGTGAAATGCCCAAACCCGAAGCCAACGGGGTCAGCTATCTCAAGCTGCCGGTGAACGCGCTGTAAGCCATGTCGGAGCTGGTCCGGGCTGGTTAGACTGCTGGGCTTTTGCCTGCCTCCTGATCCGCCATGACCGCTGCCGATACCGCTTCCCAGAATCCATATGCCAACCCGCAGGCCGCCGCTCGGCGGGTGCTGCAGGCGCTCAGCGCCGAACTGCAGCTCCCGGCGCAGCAAATTCAGTCGGCCATCGAGCTGATGGATGGCGGGGCCACGGTGCCCTTCATTGCCCGCTATCGCAAAGAGGTGACGGGCGGCATGAGCGACGACCACCTGCGCACGCTGGAAGAGCGTCTGCTTTATCTGCGTGAACTCGAAGACCGCCGCGCCGTGGTGCTGCAGTCCATCGCCGAGCAGGGCAAGCTCACGCCCGAACTGCAGGCCGCCATCAGCGCGACTGGGCAAAAGCAGGAACTCGAAGACCTCTACCTGCCCTACAAGCCCCGCCGCGTCACTCGGGCGCAAAAGGCCCGCGAGGCCGGGCTGGAGCCGCTGGCCGATCTGCTTTGGCTGCAGTCGCAGACTGATCCGCTGCAGGCAGCGGCTGGGTTCGTCCGTCCGCAGGACAGCCCCGAGGCGGCAGATACGTCCACCCCGCAGGCCTGCCTCGACGGCGCCCGCGACATTCTGAGCGAGCGCTGGGCCGAAGCCCCGGCGGTGGTCGCCCCGATGCGTGAATGGCTGTGGCAGACCGGCCACCTGATCAGCCAGTTGCGCACCGGAAAAGAGCAAGAAGGCGCCAAATTCCGCGACTATTTCGACTATGCCGAGCCGCTGGACAAAGTGCCCTCGCACCGCGCTCTGGCCGTGTTGCGCGGTCGGGCGCAAGAGGTGCTCGATGTCCACATCGACCTGCCTCCGGCGCCCGTAGGCACGGTCGCACCGACGCTGACTGCCATGGCCGAGGGGCGTCTGGCCGTGCTGCTGGGCTGGAGCCATCAGGGCCGCGCGGCAGACGACTGGTTGCGCCGCGCGATGCAGTGGACCTGGAAGGTCAAACTCTCCCTCACGCTGGAACGCGAGTTGCTGTCGCGCCTGCGCGAGCAATCCGAGGCGGTGGCCATCGACGTATTCGGTGCCAATTTGCGCGACCTGCTACTGGCCGCGCCTGCCGGGCCGAAGGTGGTCATGGGACTCGACCCTGGCATTCGTACCGGGGTGAAAGTCGCCGTGGTCGATGTCACCGGCAAACTGCTCGATACCGCAACGGTTTACCCCTTCGAACCGCGGCGCGACGTGCAAGGCGCACTCGCCACTCTGGCGGGGCTGGTGCAACGCCACGGCGTGCAGCTCATCTCCATTGGCAATGGCACCGCCAGCCGCGAAACCGATCTCCTCGCCGCCGAACTGCTGCGCAACGCCAACCAGCCCGGCTTGACCAAGCTCACGGTGAGCGAGGCCGGCGCTTCGGTGTATTCGGCTAGCAGTCTGGCCAGCCGCGAGTTTCCCGATCTGGACGTGAGCCTACGCGGCGCGGTGTCCATCGCCCGCCGGGTGCAAGACCCGTTGGCCGAGCTGGTGAAGATCGACCCCAAGAGCATCGGCGTCGGCCAGTATCAACATGACGTGAACCAGACTGCGCTGTCGCGCAAGCTCGACGCCATTGTCGAAGACTGCGTGAACGCCGTCGGCGTCGACCTGAACACCGCCTCGGCGCCGCTGCTGGCCCGGGTGGCCGGGCTGAGCGGGCGCATTGCCGAGCAGATCGTGCTGCACCGCGACCAGACCGGCGCCTTCGCCAACCGCGAGGCGCTCAAGGCGGTGCGCGGCCTGGGCGACAAAACCTTCGAGCAAGCCGCGGGTTTTCTGCGCATCAACGGCGGCGACAACCCGCTGGATCGCACCGGCGTGCATCCTGAGAGCTATCCGCTTGTGGAAAAGGTGCTGGCTGCGGCTGGCCAGCCGATCAGCCTGTTGATGGGCAATCGCGAGGCGCTGCAGCGCCTGCGCCCCGAGCAGTTCGTGGACGACCGCTTCGGCGCGTTCACCGTGCGTGATGTGTTGACCGAGCTGGAAAAACCAGGCCGCGATCCGCGCCCAGAGTTCCGCACGGCCAAGCTGCTCGAGGGCGTGCACGACATCAAGCAGCTCGAAGCGGGCATGCAGCTCGAAGGTACGGTCACCAATGTCACCGCGTTCGGCGCTTTCGTCGATCTTGGCGTGCATCAGGACGGGCTGGTGCACGTCTCGCAAATGGCGCAGCGCTTCGTGAACGATGCCCGCGAAGTGGTCAAGACCGGCGACATCGTCAAGGTGCGCGTGGTTGAGGTGGATGTGGCGCGCAAGCGCATCGCGCTGTCGATGCGGCCGGCCGACCCGGCGCGCGATTCGGCGAGGGATCCGGCGCGTCCTCAGGGCGGACTGGGTCAGTCCGCGCGTCCCCGTGAACGCCAGGAGGGCGGCCGCGCAGCCAGCCATCGCGCTGGCGCCGCACCGTCCCCGCAGAACACCGCGATGGCGGCCGCATTCGCCAAAATTAAGCGCTGAGGATGCGCCTCTTTGCCGTGTCAGATCAACTGCCTTGACACCGTCGCGCTTGAAAATCCCCTCCTGACGCCGTATCTATAGGGCAGTTCAAGACGGAGGATTCCATGCGGATCGAAAAACTCACCACCCAGTTTCAGGAGGCATTGGCCGAGGCGCAATCGCTTGCGGTCAATCACGGCAACGCCTACATCGAGCCGGTGCATTTGCTGCACGCCTTGCTCGGCCAGGATGGACCGAAGGCGCTGCTGGCGCGCTCGGGGGCCAATGTGCCAGGGCTGTCGGCCGCTGCAGCGCAGGCCATCGACCGTCTGCCGGAAGTCGAAGGCACCGATGGCAATGTGCAAGTCAGCCGCGAGCTCAACGGGCTGCTCAACCTCACCGAGAAAGAAGCCACCAAGCGCAACGATCAGTTCATCGCCAGCGAGCTGTTTTTGCTCGCGGTGGCCGACGACAAGGGTGAGGCCGGACGTATCGCGCGTGAAAATGGGCTCTCCCGCAAGTCGCTGGAGTCCGCCATCGAGGCGGTGCGCGGCGGGCAGAACGTCAACAGCGCCGAGGCCGAAGGCGCGCGCGAGTCGCTGAAGAAATACACCATCGACCTGACCGAGCGCGCCCGCCAGGGCAAGCTCGACCCGGTGATCGGCCGCGACGACGAAATTCGCCGTGCCATCCAGGTGCTGCAGCGCCGCACCAAGAACAACCCGGTGCTGATCGGCGAGCCGGGCGTGGGCAAGACGGCCATCGTCGAAGGGCTGGCGCAGCGCATCGTGAATGATGAGGTGCCCGACAGCCTGCGCGGCAAGCGCCTGTTGGTGCTCGATATCGCCTTGCTGCTGGCCGGGGCCAAGTTTCGCGGCGAGTTCGAGGAGCGGCTGAAAAACGTGCTCAAGGAGTTGTCGCAAGACGCCGGTCAGACCATCGTGTTCATCGACGAGATTCACACCATGGTCGGCGCGGGCAAGGGCGAAGGCGCGATGGATGCGGGCAATATGCTCAAACCGGCGCTGGCACGTGGTGAATTGCACTGCATCGGCGCGACCACGCTCGACGAATACCGCAAATACATCGAGAAAGACGCTGCGCTGGAGCGTCGCTTCCAGAAGGTGATGGTCGATGAGCCCAGCGTGGAAGACACCATCGCCATCCTGCGCGGCCTGCAGGAGAAGTACGAGGTGCACCACGGCGTGGAGATTACCGACCCGGCCATCGTCGCTGCGGCAGAGCTGAGCCACCGCTACATCACCGACCGCTTTCTGCCGGACAAGGCCATCGACCTGATCGACGAGGCCGCGGCCAAGATCAAGATCGAAATCGACTCCAAACCGGAGGCGATGGACAAGCTCGACCGTCGTCGCATCCAGCTCAAGATCGAGCGCGAGGCGGTAAAGCGCGAGAAGGACGAGGCTTCGCAAAAACGCCTGGCGCTGATCGAGGAAGAACTCGCCAAGCTCGACCGCGAGTACGCCGACCTCGACGAAATCTGGAAAGCCGAAAAGGCCGCGGTGCAGGGCTCGGCCGCGATCAAGGAAGAGATCGACAAGATCCGTTTCGAGATCGAGGAACTCAAGCGCAAGGGTGATTTCAATAAAGTGGCCGAGCTGCAATACGGCCGTCTGCCGGAGTTGGAGCGCAAGCTGCATGAGGCGCAGGCCAAGGAAACCGCGGACGGCGACCAGCCGCAGGTGCGGCGCCTGCTGCGCACCCAGGTGGGTGCGGAGGAAATCGCCGAAGTCGTGTCGCGTGCGACCGGCATTCCGGTGTCCAAGCTGGTGCAGGGCGAGCGCGACAAGCTGGTCCATATGGAAGAGCGCCTGCACCGCCGCGTGGTGGGGCAGGACGAGGCGATTCGCGCGGTGTCCGACGCCATTCGCCGCTCGCGCGCCGGGCTGTCCGATCCGCGCAGGCCGTATGGTTCCTTCCTCTTCCTCGGCCCTACGGGCGTGGGCAAGACCGAGCTGACCAAGGGACTGGCCGAGTTTCTGTTCGACACCGACGAGCACATTGTGCGCATCGACATGAGCGAGTTCATGGAGAAGCATTCGGTCGCCCGCCTCATCGGCGCGCCGCCCGGCTATGTGGGCTATGACGAAGGCGGTTACCTCACCGAGGCCGTGCGCCGCAAGCCTTACAGCGTGGTGCTGTTCGACGAGGTGGAGAAGGCGCATCCGGACGTGTTCAACGTGCTGCTGCAGGTGCTCGACGATGGCCGCCTGACCGACGGTCAGGGCCGCACCGTGGATTTCAAGAACACGGTGATCGTGATGACCAGCAATCTTGGCTCGCACCACATCATGGCGATGGCCGGGCAGCCGCAACAAGCCATCCGCGATGCGGTTTGGGAGGAGGTGAAGGCGCATTTCCGTCCGGAGTTTCTCAACCGCATCGACGAGGTGGTGGTGTTCCACGCTCTGGGTGAGAAAGAGATCGCGGATATCGCGCGCATCCAGTTGCGAGGTCTGGAAGGGCGGCTGGCACAACTCGACATGCGGCTCGACGTAAGCAGCGAGGCGCTGGCCGAGATTGCGCGGGCGGGCTTCGACCCGGTGTTCGGTGCTCGGCCGCTCAAGCGGGCGATTCAGCAGCGCATCGAGAACCCGCTGGCCAAGCTCATCCTGGAAGGCCGCTTCGGCCCGAAGGATGTGATTCCGGTCAACCTCAAAGACGGTCAGATCGTGTTCGAGCGGGGTTGAGGCAGCGAGCGTTCAGTCGTTCAGCCTTTCAGCCACTTGAGGAAGTCGGCATAGGCCTTCGGGCTGCCGACTTCCCATCCGGTGATGCCCAGGGCTTTGTTGGCCCGCTCCGAAGCCGCGCCGAGCAAATCGGCGCGCACTTTGGTCACGGAGTCCTCCGCTACGCTTGGGGCGGCCAGCACCGCCCACATGGGCATGGGCTGATGCTGCAACAACACGCCGCCCTCGGCCAGCCACTGCTTAGAGACTACGGGGGTCACCACCCCGATGGCCGCGACTTGCATGTCACGCATCAGACCTGTGACCGCATTCTGCGTTTTGACGTGGACAACCTTGGGCAGCTGCTTGGCATGCTCCAGCCACAGCTTTTGCGCAATCATGTCCACCAGACTGCCCTTTTTCGGCGCGAGCAACACCACGGACGGCGAGTTCCACACCTCGTTGAGTGAGATGCAGGTCTCCGGCACTGCGGTGCTGAGCCCCAGCACGCTTAGACT
>CALBRU010000401.1 GCA_937927695.1 uncultured Thiomonas sp.
CCGCAGCGACAGACGCCCGCCCGGCTTTCCGAGAACATTTCATTGTATGCGTGCGTTTTTACCGGCCGCAGGCTGGCACAATGGGGGTGGACTCCAAGATTTCCAGTCTGTTCCCTCTGCCGCATGTCCACCCAACGCCCATCTGCCGCCGTGTCGCCTGCGCCTTTTATCCAGAAAGGCGCCGCATCGCTATCGACCTGGGCGCGCGTTTCTCCGCCGATAGCGGCGCTGCGCGATGCGGCCACGCTTTCGCACCAGATGTGGCAATCCGCCCGCCCCTTGCTGCCCCCGGCTTTGCTGGACGGCGTGCAGGCGGGACGCTGGCAGGACGGGGTGTGGAGCCTGACCGCCAGTTCGAGCGCGGTGGCCGCCAAGCTCAGTCAGTTCAAGCCGACCCTGCTGCGGCACTTGCAAGACCGCGGCTTCGCCCTGCGCGACATGCGCATCCGGGTACAGCCACGGGCAGAGCGTGGGCCGCACACGGCGCCGACAGCGATCAAGCCGCCCTCATGCCCGGATGCGGTCAAGGCAAGATTGCGTCAACTGCTGGAACAGACCGGTCAAGCGTGATCAGAACGCGAAGGTGGGAACGGCGCGAAAACCCGCCGGGGCGCGGGTGGCGTCTTCAAAGCTGACAATCTCGTAGCTCGACTCATCGGCAAAGAGTTCGCGCAGCAGCAGGTTGTTGACCATGTGGCCGCTGCGAAAGGCGCTGTACGCGCCGATCAGCGCCTTGCCCGCCACATACAGATCGCCGATGGCGTCGAGCGTCTTGTGCTTGACGAACTCATCGTCGAAGCGCAGGCCCTCTTGGTTGAGCACGCGGTATTCGTCCATGACGATGGCGTTTTCCATGCTGCCGCCCAGCGCTAGCCCGTTGCTGCGCAGGGTTTCGACATCGCGCATGAAGCCGAAGGTGCGAGCGCGGGCGATGTCTTTCACGTACGAGTCGCGCCCCAGTTCGAACACCGTGGACTGCGCGGTCTGATTGACGGCGGGGTGGTCGAAATCAATGTCGAAACTCAGCTTGAAGCCGTCGTAGGGCTCCAATCTCGCCCATTTCTGGTCGCTGCCCTGCCCCAGCCGCAATTCAACGAGCTTGCGCACGCGAATGAATCTTTTCGGTGCGTTTTGCAGCGCGATGCCTGCCGATTGCAGCAAATAGACGAACGAAGACGCTGAGCCGTCGAGTATGGGGATTTCTTCGGCCGTGACGTCGATATACAGATTGTCGATACCCAGACCGGAGCAGGCCGACAGCAAATGCTCAACGGTATAAATTTTCACGTCACCCCGCCCCAGCGTAGTCGCCATGCGCGTATCCACCACGGCAAACGGACTCAGCGGAATTTCGACCAGCTCGCTCAGATCGGTACGGGTGAACACGATGCCCGTATCGGGCGGGGCGGGGCGCAGGGTAAGTTCCACCCGCTCACTGCTGTGCAGGCCCACGCCGACAGCGCGGTTGACGGATTGAATGGTGCGTTGCGCCAACATGTCAATAACTTATGAG
>CALBRU010000402.1 GCA_937927695.1 uncultured Thiomonas sp.
GTTGCCGATTTTCAGCAGGCTCGCGACGCCAGCCGCCTGATCGGGCGGCGGCGGCAGGGTGGACGACTGCGGGCTGGCGGCTTGGCGAGACAAGGCGTCCAACAGGTTTTCGGCCCATTCAAGCCCCAGCGCCGGGTTGGCCTGATAGACAGCACCCTGACTCCAGGCCAGCACGGCCTGCTGCGCCCCTGCCGTCCCGCCGAGTTGTTGCTGCGCCTCGGCGGCCCCCGGGCGCGGCAGTGCCACCAGGCGACAGCGGCTGCGAATCGTGGGCAGCAAGGCGTCGAGCCGGTGGGCGCCGAGCAGAAACTGCACGTCTTCCGGTGGTTCTTCGAGGGTCTTGAGCAGCGCGTTGGCCGCGGCCGCATTGAGCGCATCGACCGGATAGACCAGCGCCACCTTGGCGCGACCACGGTGGCTGGTGCTCACCGACCAGTCGTTGAGGCGGCGGATCTGCTCGATGCGGATCTCCTGGCTTGCCGTCTTGGTCTCGGAGCGCGGCGCGGCCTCTTCAGACGGGTTCAGGCCGAGTTCGGGCCACATCGCCTCGGGCGCTGCGATCAGTAAATCGGGGTGCGTGCCCGCTGCCAGCAGCGCGCAACTGGCGCAGTGTCCGCAGGCCTTGTAGGTGGACAGGACAGCAGGAAGCCGGGCCGCTTCACGCTCTGAGCTCGTGAGCGACTGGGGCGATTCGCACAGCAGCGCGTTGGCCGTGCGCTGCAGCAGCGGCCATTTGCCATAACCCTGCGGCGCGTGAATCAGCCAGGCCGAATTCATTTTGAATCAAACTCTTGTAAAACTTTTTTCAAGTTATCTGTGATGGTATTTTGTACTGCCTCCGGGGTTTGCGTGCCATCGATCACACGCCATTTTTCGGGTGCGCTGGCGGCCTGTTGCAGATAGTTGGCGCGCACCCGGGCAAAAAAATCAACGCTTTCCTGCTCGAAACGGTCGCGCTGCCGCGTCTGCGCCAGACGCTGCGCGGCCACCTCGGGCGGCACATCAATCAGGATGATGCAGTCCGGGCACAGCCCCGGATGCACCCAGCGGGCCAGAGCGTCGAGCCGCTCGGTGGGAATGCCCTTGCCGCCGCCCTGATAGGCGAGCGTCGCCGCGGTGAAGCGGTCACAGACCACGTCGGTGCCGCCCAGCAGGGCGGGCTCGATGACACGCAGCACATGCTCCTGCCGCGCCGCGAACATCAGCAGGGCTTCGGTTGCCGGGCGCATGGTCTCGTGCAGCAGTAGTTCGCGGATTTTTTCGCCGATTTCGGTGCCGCCCGGTTCGCGGGTGAGCAAGACCCGGCGGTGGGCTGCGCGCAGCACGTCGACCACGGTCTGCAACTGGGTCGATTTGCCAGCGCCGTCGATGCCCTCAAGGGAGACGAATAGGCCGGGACGGTAGGGATTGAGTGCGCTCATGGAGTCTTGAGGATGTAACGCGCCACAGCCGCATTGTGCTGCGCAAGCGTGTCGGAAAACTGGCTGGCGCCGTTGCCACGAGCCACGACATACAGCGCCTTGATCGGCGCGGGATGCAATGCCGCCTGCAACGAGGCTTCACCCGGTAGCGCAATGGGCGTGGGTGGCAGGCCGTTGATGACGTAGGTGTTGTAGGGCGTGAGCGTTTGCAGGTCACGTTTGGTGATATTGCCGTTGTAGCGCGAGCCCATGCCGTAAATCACGGTGGGATCGCTCTGCAGCGGCATGCCCGCGCGCAGACGGTTGATGAAAACGGCGGCGATTTTTTCGCGATCAGATGGCTTGCCGGTTTCTTTCTCGATGATCGAAGCCAGAATGAGCGCCTGCTGCGGTGTTTTCAGCGGCAGGTCGGGCGCACGCTGCGCCCATGCGGCGGCCAGGCGTTTTTGCATCGCCAGATAGGCTCGGCGCAGCACGTCCAGCTCTGACGAGCCTTGTGCATACAGATAGGTATCGGGGAAGAACTCACCCTCGGGAGACGTCTGCGCCGGAGCGCCGATGCGCTGCATGATCTGTTCAGGGGTGAGGTCGCCCACGTCATGCTGCAGACCGGGCGCCTTCGCCAGCGACTGCAGCATCTGCTCAAAAGTCCAGCCCTCGGGGATGGTGACCGAGAGCAGCGTCTGATCGCCGCGCGCCATACGTTCGAGCAACACCCACGGCGTCATGCCGGTGCTGATTTCGTAGCTGCCGGCCTTGATTTCCGTACCGCGTCCGCTCAGACGGGCCAGCCAATAAAACAAGCGCGGCTGCAGGTCGGCGCCCTGCGCCCTGACCTGCTGCGCCGCCGACAGGGCGGAGCTTCCGGGACGCACCGAAAAGTCGAGCGGGCTCTCGCGCAGGGCGATGGGCTGGTTGGCCCACCAGACAAACGCCCCGGCCGCCAGGGCCAGAGCGATCAAACCGAGAAGAAAAAGTTTTCGCAGAAAACGCACGTTGCAAGTTACGGGAAGTTGCCGCCAGGGCGCGGGCCACCGCGCGCCGGTGGCAAACATCCTTTCTATACTAGTGCAGCCGAACCCCCATTCCAGGGGGCTTAACCATCAGCCGCTTATGCCTGTGCTCTCCTGTCCTCTCGATCAACTCTCCCTCTTGCGTGTCTCGGGGCCGCAGGGCGCCGACTTGCTTCATGCCCAGCTCAGCCAGGATTTCCAGCATTGGCCGCACGAGCAGGCTCGGCTGGCCGCGCTGCTCAACCCGCAGGGACGGATGCTGGCCGACTTCATCGCGGTGCACATGGCGCCCGAGCAGATCGGCCTGTTACTCGACGCCACGATTGCGGCCGCTGCACTGCAACGCCTGCGGGTGTTTGTGCTGCGCCTGAAATGCACCCTTGAAGACGCCAGTGCGCAGTGGGCGCGGCACGGGCTCTTGGGTGACACCGCCGACGACTATCCGGCCTCGCTCACCCCCCCCGCCCAGCCCTGGGGCGTGCGGCGACTGGACAACGGCGCGCTTTTGCTGCGCCTGCCGCAGGCGGATGAGACGGTGCGCTGCGTGCTGCTGACCGAGCGGGAGCAAGCCACGCAGGCTGCACTGCGGGCGGAGCTTGCCGCATTGCCTACGCTGTCGCCGTCTGAGTGGGCGCTGCAGGACATTCGCGCAGGGCTGCCGCACCTCACCGCTGCGACACAGCAGTTATTTGTGCCGCAAATGCTCAACTTTGAATTGATCGGCGGAGTAAATTTCAAAAAGGGCTGCTATCCGGGGCAAGAAGTGGTGGCGCGCAGCCAGTACCGCGGCACCCTCAAGCGGCGCATGTACGTGGTGAGCGGCCCGGCCGCCATGCAGCCGGGGCAGGAATTGGTGCACGCGGTCGATCCGGGCCAGCCCTGTGGCGTGGTGGTGAATGCCGCGGCTGATGCTGCGGGTTTTTGGTGGGCGCTGGCCGAGCTGAAAATCGCCTTCGCCGGGCAAAAGGGCCTGCATCTGGGCAGCGCCGAAGGCCCCGAACTGAAGCTGGGCGCCCTGCCCTACGCGCTTACCGCGCCAGATTGATCCTGCGCCGTCCGCAGAGCGAGCGCGGCGGCTTCCACCGCCTGCACCGCCTCGGGCAAGGCCCGGCTCATTTTGATGAAATTGTGGGTGACGCCCGGCCATTCAGTCACCTCGACTTTCACCCCGGCGCGCCGCAACAACGCGCCGTAGGCCAGACCCTCATCGCGAAGTGGATCGCAGCCGGCAACCGCGATCCAAGCCGCAGCCACGCCTTGGTGCTGAGTCGCCCATTGCGGGGCGAAACGCCAGTCGGCGCCATCGCGCGGGTCGCGCAGGTAGTGGCCAAAAAACCAGTCGATCTGTTCGCGGTCGAGCAAAAATCCGTGCCCATAACGCTGTTGCGACAGTGTTTCATGCCCGCAGCCCATGCCGGGATAGAACAGTAGTTGCAAAGCCAGCGGCAGCTCGGCGTCGCGCGCCGCCAAGGCGCAGGCTGCCGCCAGCGTGCCTCCGGCGCTGTCTCCGCCGACGGCGAGGCACTGCGTATCCACGCCGAGCATCTCGCCGTGGGCGTGCAGCCATTGCAGCGCATCCCAGCTGTCGTTGAATGCGGTGGGAAAGCGGTGTTCCGGTGCGAGCCGGTAATCGAGCGACAGCACCATCCAGCCCGAGCGCATCGCCAACTGGCGGCACAGCGCATCGTGCGTGGCCGTGCTGCCGATGACAAAGCCGCCGCCGTGCAAGTAGAGCAAGGCGGGTTGTGGCGCCTGCCAGTCAACCAGCTGCGGGGCGTAGCGGCGCAGCGTGAGGCGTTGTCCATCGCGGCTCGGGCAATCGAGCGAGTCGCATAGCGGCAGGTCGGCCGGGGGAAAGTCGAGCACTTCGGCCATGCGCGTATAAGCAGCGCGGGCGGCTTCGGGGGTGAGTTGCTCAAACGCAGGCTGCCCCGCACGAGCGATGCGCTGCAGCAGTGCGCGCATGCGCGGCGTGAGGTCGGCCTCGGGCGGGCCTTGGGGCTTCAGGTCATCCATGCCCAGAGCGGCAGATCGTGCTGCTGCGCCAGCGCGGTGAGCTGCGCGGCGGTGTGAGATTTGCACCAGCGGGCGATGGCGCGGTGCGTCGCCCCTTGCGCCGCCAGCGCCAGAGCCTGTTTGAAATGGGGCTCCAACGCCGCAATCGCCACCAGCCCGTCGGCACAGACATAGACGCCATATTCGGGCAAGGCTCCGCCGAGTAGTTGCCCCGGCGCGGTCATGCTCAGCGCGCGAGGCACGGCAGCAAAACCGGCCGCGTCGGACAGCGCAATGTCCAGCATCGCGCCTCTGCCCTGCACACGTTGGTGCAGCAGCGCGCCCAGGGCGGCCTCGCTCACCAGCAGGGCACCCGTCATGTCGGCCAGCAGCGTGGCGGGCAACTGCGCAGCATCGATCAGCCCGGCCTCGGCCTGAAAGGTGAGATCATGCCCCGGCAGATGTCCCTGCGCCCCCGGATAGCCGACGACGAACACGGCGCTGAGGTGGGGATGGCGCGCGGCCAGGCTGCGCCGGTCCAGCCCCAGCCGCTTGAGCGCCGCAGTGCGGAACGCCGTCAGCAGCAGGTCGCTTTGTTGCAGTTGCTCGTGTAGTGCCATCTGGCCTTCGGCGGTTTTCAGATCGAGCTTGCGCACCGGCACCGCCTTGTGCATGGCGCGGTAGAGCGCGGGCGACATCTGCGCCATCGGGTCGCCGCCGGGCGGCTCGATTTTGAGCACCTTCGCGCCGAGAGCCCGCAGGCGGGCCGCGGCGGCCGGGCCCGGCAGGTTGAGCGCCAGAGTGACGATGCGCACGCCACTCAGCGGCTTGTAATTTCGGGGATGACGGGGGTAGAGACGTGCGGTGTCCAGCATGGGTTGGGAGGGTGGCTCAATCGAGGTTGCTGTCGAGCATACGCTGCAATTCCCGCCGGTCGAGTTTGCTCGGTCGCCCCTGACGCACCGCTTCCGGCTCCGGGCTCAAGCGCCGCAACTCGGCTTGTCTTTCGCGTTGCAGACGGCTGGCCTCGGTCTCGCGGTACAGGGTTTGCGCCAGCGGTGCGGACTGCCGCTGCAGGCCGACCTGCAGAACCTCCACTTCCCGGCGCTCTCGTTCCTGCTGAATCACCAGCATATCGCCGATGCGCACCTCTTTGGCCGGCTTCGCCGGGATGCCGTTCACCCACACGCGGCCCAGTTCACATTGCGAGGCCGCGAGCGCGCGCGTCTTGCACCAGCGTGCCGCCCAAAGCCATTTGTCCAGGCGCTGCGATGCGGCGGCTGCCGAGGTGGCTGGCGTGAAACGTGCCTTGGCGCTCATGTCATCGCTTGCGCGGC
This sequence comes from uncultured Thiomonas sp., assembly GCA_937927695.1. Lineage (GTDB taxonomy): Bacteria > Pseudomonadota > Gammaproteobacteria > Burkholderiales > Burkholderiaceae_C > Thiomonas. The sequence goes on from CALBRU010000402.1 coordinate 5,767, forward strand.
GATGTCGAGCGCGCGCAGCCGCAGCGGTGCGTCGAACACATCGCAGACCAGCATGAATTCGTCCGCCTGCGTGGATTCGGCCAGTGCGGCAAAGCCCTGCCGTACCGTCTCGGGGCTGCCGACGACGGCGGCAGCGAGAAAGTCTTGAATCGCGGCACGCTCCTGCGGGTGAAGCTGTTCCAGATAGTGCGCCACCGGCGGCGGCAAGCGGCCGCGCTGCCCGGTGAGAATGCCCAGCACGCGCTGATAGGTACTGCTGGCGAGAAATTGCGCCTCTTCGTCGGTAGGCGCGGCGATCAGGGGCACGCCGATGATGACGTAAGGCCGCGCCAGCGAGGGCGAAGGCTGGAACTCTTGTCGATACAACTCCAGCGCCTGATGCAGCAGGCGAGGCGCGAAGTGCGAGGCGAAGGCGTAGGGCAGCCCCCGCTGGGCCGCTAGCCGCGCAGAAAACAGGCTGGAGCCCAGCAACCAGATGGGTACCTGCGTTCCCGCGCCCGGCATGGCGACCAGGCGCTGACCGGGTTCGGCCGGGGCCAGCAGATGCTGCAGTTCGGCCACATCGCGCGGAAAGTCTTCTTCGCGCTCGATGCGGTCGCGACGCAGGGCGCGCATGGTCAGCGGATCGGTGCCCGGCGCGCGCCCAAGACCCAGATCGATGCGCCCCGGATACAGCTCGGCGAGCGTGCCAAAGGCTTCGGCCACGACCAGCGGCGCGTGATTGGGCAGCATGACGCCCCCAGACCCCACGCGGATGCGCTGCGTGCCGCCCGCCACATAGCCCACCAGCACCGCCGTGGCCGAGCTTGCTACGCCAGCCAGATTGTGATGTTCGGCCAACCAGTACCGTTTGAAGCCCAGTGCCTCGGCATGTTGCGCGGTACGCAGGGCGATCTGCAGCGCCTGGGCTACGGTGCCGTTTTCGCGCACGGCGACAAGATCGAGCAGAGATAAAGCGGAGTTTTTCAGAGAGTGCATGAGCGCATGTTGCGGCGGACGCGCAGGTCTTGCAGGCCGGGGCTTATGACGCTGATGGCTGCGTGATCTGCCTTGCCACCA
>CALBRU010000403.1 GCA_937927695.1 uncultured Thiomonas sp.
CTACCCCTACCGACACGACAGTTATTTTTACTACCTTACCGGCTTCACCGAGCCGCACAGTCTGCTGGCGCTGCAGGTGACCGCTTCGGGCAGCAGCCGCAGCGTGCTGTTCTGCCGCGACAAAGACGTGGAGCGCGAAATCTGGGACGGCTTCCGTTGGGGCCCTGAGGCCGCGCGCGAGGCCTTCGGCTTCGACGCCGCCCTGTCCATCAACAGCCTCGATGCCGAGCTGCCCAAGCTGCTCGCCGACCAGCCCGCCGTGTGGTGGCCCTTTGCCGTGCACGCGGGGCTGGAGACCCAGGTGGAACGCTGGCTTGCCGCGGTGCGCGCGCAGGCCCGTGCCGGTGTCACCGCGCCGCACACCCAGCACGATCTGTGCGCCATCCTCGACGAGATGCGGCTGTTCAAAGATCCGTATGAACTGGACGTGATTCGCCGCGCATCCAACATCTCCGCGCAAGGCCACATCCGCGCCATGCAGGCCAGCCGCCGCGGCCTGCTTCAGCCGCCGCCGCAAGGCCTGCGCGAATATCACCTCGAAGCCGAGTTGCTCCACACCTTTCGCCAGGGCGGATCGCAAGCCCCGGCCTATGGCTCCATCGTTGCTGCGGGCGCTAATGCCTGCGTGCTGCACTACCGCGCCAGCGACGCTGCCGTGCGCGCGGGCGACCTGGTGTTGATCGACGCCGCCTGCGAGCTCGACGGCTACGCCAGCGACATCACCCGCACCTTCCCGGCGGGCGGCCGCTTCACCGGGGCGCAGCGCGCGCTGTACGACGTGGTGCTGGCCGCGCAGACCGCCGCGATCGATGCCAGTGTGGAGGGCGCGCGCTTTACCGACCCGCACGACGCCGCGCTGCGCGTGCTGGCGCAGGGCTTGCTCGACCACGGCCTGATCGCTCGCGACGCGGTTTCCGACGTGGATGGCGTCATCGCCACCGGCGCCTACAAGCGCTTCTACATGCACCGCACCAGCCATTGGATGGGCATGGACGTGCACGATTGCGGCGACTATGCCGAGCCGGGCGAGGCCATTGAAATCCAGCCCGATGGCAGCCGCAAGCGCCCGGCGCGCATCCTGCGCGAAGCCATGGTGCTCACCATCGAACCGGGGCTGTATGTGCGCGCGGCCGACGACCTGCCCGCCGAATTTCACGGCATCGGCATCCGCATCGAAGACGACATCGCCGTGCGCGCGGGCGGCCAGCCCTGCGAGCTGCTCACCGCCGCCGCCCCCAAGACCGTGGCCGACATCGAGACCGTGATGCGGGGTTGAGCGCCCGGGCAAGCGGCCTGTGATGCGTTCGAGCTGCCCCGGCGGTGCTGTAGCAGAACCGACATGGCCATCTTGGCCACGCGCAACCGCTCGCGGCGCATTGAAAACAAGTCCAGAGTGTGAATGGCGAGTTTCGCGTCGCGGTTTATTGAGCTATCCGCAGCGCTTGGGCATCACCCAAATCACACCACCCGATGCCTCAGCGCGGGCAGGCTTTCGCGGTGTCTGGCGATGCGGTCGCGATCCAGGGTGGCGGTGACCACGGCCTCGCCTTCGGCCTGCATCGCCAGCACTTCGCCCCAGGGGTCGATGACCATGCTGTGGCCCCAGGTGCGGCGGCCGTTTTCGTGCACGCCGCCCTGCGCGCAGCCCACGACGTAAGCGAGATTTTCGATGGCGCGGGCGCGCAGCAGTACTTCCCAGTGCTTTTCGCCGGTGGTGTGAGTGAACGCGGCGGGCAGCAGGTAGGCATCGCACGCGGAGGGCTGCGACAGCGCCCGAAACAGCTCGGGAAAGCGCAGGTCGTAGCAGATGGTCAGGCCGATGCGCCAGCCCTCGCAGTCGAACGCCACTGGCTGGGCGCCGGGGGTGATGCTGTCGGCTTCGGCGTAGCGCTCGGCGCCCCGCTGGAAGGCGAAC
>CALBRU010000404.1 GCA_937927695.1 uncultured Thiomonas sp.
GCGGTCTGGCCTTGGGCTTCGAGCGCGTCGGCCTGAGCGCCCAGGGTGTTCAGCGAGATGCCTTCGCGCTCCATCAGCCGCCGCGCGCCCAGCAGCAGGGTGTGGTCGTCGAGGGTGGCGCGCACGCCGTAGCCGGGAATGGCAGCGAAGTTCTGCACGGCAGGAAGGGGCAGGCCGCGTTGCGCGGCGGCGTCGCGCACGGCGCGGGCCAGGGGGTGTTCGGAGTCGGCTTCCAGCGCGGCGGCCAGGCGCAGCGCCGCAGTGTCATCCAGCGTGCTGTGCAGCGCGGTGAGCGCGGGTTTGCCCAGCGTCACGGTGCCGGTTTTGTCGAGCAGCACGGTGTCGATGCGGGACAGCGCTTCCAGCGCCTCGCCCTTGCGGAACAGCACGCCCATTTCGGCCGCGCGGCTGCTGCCCACCAGAATGGCCGCCGGGGTAGCGAGACCCATGGCGCAGGGGCAGGCCACCACCAGCACGGCGACTGCCGCAACCAGCGCCGCGCTCACGTCACCGGTGAGCCACAGCCAGGCGAGGAAGCTCGTCGCGGCGATCAGCAGCACGATTGGGGTGAAAACGGCCACCACCCGGTCGGCCACGCGCTGCACCGGCAGCTTGCCGGTCTGCGCGCTTTCCACCAGCCGCACGATCTGCGACAGCACGGTGTCCTTGCCCAGCGCGGTGGCTTCGATCACTAGCCGGCCTTCGGCGTTGACCGTGCCGCCCACCACCCGGTCGCCCGGCTTGCGGCGCACCGGCACGGCCTCGCCGGTGAGCATGGATTCGTCCACATGGCTGTCGCCTTCGATCACGCTGCCATCCACCGGCAGGCGCTCGCCGGGGCGCACCAGCACGCGGTCGCCGATGTGCAGCGCGGCGAGGCTGACTTGTTGCTCTGCGCCTTGTGCGTCAAGACGGGTGGCCTGCTTGGCCTGCAGCCCGAGCAGTTTGTGGATGGCAGTGGAGGCGCGGCCCTTGGCCAGTTCTTCCAGATACTTGCCCGCCAGAATCACCGCCACCACCACGGCGGCCGAGTCGAAATACACATGCCGCGACTCGGCGGCAAACCATTGCGGCGCCAGCAGCACCAGCGTGCTGTAAGCCCAGGCCGCGCCGGTGCCGGTGGCGACCAGCGAATTCATGTCGGGCGAGAGGTGGCGGTAGGCGATGGCACCGGTGCGGAAAAAGCGCCGCCCGGGGCCGAACAGCACGGCGCTGGTGAGCGCGAACTGCACCCAGTCCCAGAAGCGCGGAACGGGTGAGACGCGCAGCAGTGCGGCGTCGAGCGCGGGCCAGAGCATGGGCAACATCGACAGCAGCAGCACGGGAAGCGCCAGCGCGGCAGCGAGGAGCAAGCCGCGCCGCATGCGCGCCAGATTGCGGGCGTGAGCGGCAGCGCTGGCGTCTTCCGCTGCGGCATCGCCCTCTTGCACTGGACGGGCGCCGTAGCCCGCGTCCACCACGGCCTGCGCCAGCGCTTGGGCATCGAGCATGGCGGGCAGATAGCGCACCTGCGCGCGGTTGACCGCCAGATTCACCGTGGCCGAGAGCACGCCGGGCTGCTTGCGCAGCGCACGCTCCACCCGGCCGACGCAGGAGGCGCAGGTCATGCCCTCCACGTCCAGCGCGGTTTCGGCGACGATCGGGGTGTAGCCCGCGGCGCTCACTGCATCCGCAATGGCTTGCGGCGTGGCGGTCTGCGGGTCGTAACTCACCTCGGCCTGCGTGGTGGCGAGGTTGACGCTGGCCGTCTGTACGCCGGGCAGCTTGTTCAGGGCGCGTTCCACCCGAGCGCTGCATGAGGCGCAGGTCATGCCGTCCACATCGAGCCGCAAGGTCTGGCCCGCGGCCGGGGCCTTGCCGCTTGGCCCTGGCGTCGGCGCATCGGGCAGATCCACCGGGCAGGCGGTCAAGGCTGGTGCGGGGGAGGTGGGCGCTTTCATGCCGGCTCTCCATTTCGTAAGGCGCCGAGGATGGGGCACTGCGCCGTGGGACCGTGGCCGGGGCAGGCGTCGAGCAGGGTCTGCAGGCCTTTTTTCATGCGCTGCAGATCGTCCATCTTGGCGTCGATCTCGGCCAGTCGCTGCGCGGCGAGGGTGCGCACCGCGCCCATATCGGCCTCGGGCCGGGCGTGCAGCGCCAGAAGCTCGCCGATCTGCGCCAGCGAAAACCCCAGCGCTTGCGCCCGCCGGATGAAATCGAGCCGCTCGATGGCCTGCGGCGCGTACAGCCGGTAGCCGCTGGCGGTGCGCTGCGTTGGCGCCAGCAGACCCAGACGTTCGTAGTAGCGCAGCGTTTCCGCGCCCAGTTGCGCACGCTGCGCCAACTCGCCAATGGTGAGTTGGGACGATTCGGAGCGGGCTTGGGGGAGCGGCATGGTGCAGTGCAGGCGGATACGTTGGATAGGTGCGAACTTTACACCCTACTAGAAACTATAGGGTTGGGATGGGATCAGCGGTTGAAATGAAAATCAGTCGGGCAGATCAGCGGGTGTTCAAGAACCCGCCGCTATTTTTCGGCGCAGCACCCAGGCGACGAAGCGCCGCCCGTACACCGGCTGCGTCCGCACCAGCCAGGCCACCACCAGGGCGTTGAACACGGCCACAGTGAGCAGCAGCATCGGCACGCCCACGCCTGCGGTGAGCAACACGGCGCAATACGCCGCGCAGGCGATCATGAACAGGGCGTTGAGCATATTGCTGGCGGCGATCACCCGGGCGCGGTGGGTTTCGGCCACGCGGTGCTGAATGAAGGCATACAGCGGCACGCTATAAATGCCGGCGCTGGCCGAGACCAGCAGCAGATCGACCATCAGCCGCCAGTGCTCGCCTTCGCGCAGGAACAGGGTGAGGGTTTGCAACTGCCCGTTGTGCGGCAGATTTTGCGTGGCAAAGTAGAGATCGATGCCGAACACCGACATGCCGATGGCGCCGACCAGCACCAGGCCGATTTCCACCCGGCCATGCGCCATCCACTCGCAGGCCACCGAGCCCAGGCCGATGCCCACGGCGAAAATCACCAGCAGCAGCGATGCCACCGCCTCGCTGCCGTGCACCACCTCGCGGGTGAAGATCGGGAACTGGGTGAGGAAGGCCACGCCGTAGAACCACATCCAGGCAATGGCGATCAGCGCCACGAGCACGGGTCGGTCGGCGGCGGCGAGCTTGAGGCTACGCGCCGTTGCGCTGAACGGATTCCAGTTGATGCGGGTGTCGCCGCACAGCGGCGGGGTGTGCGGCACGAAGCGCGCCATCGTCCAGCCGGCCAATGCGACGACGAGACAGGCCACCCCGGCAAACACCGGCCCTTGCGGATAGGTCATCAGCACCCCGCCGACCATGCTGCCCAGCAAAATGGCGACAAAGCCGCCCATTTCCGTCATGCCGTTGCCGCCGGTGAGCTCGGCCGTGTGCAGGTGTCGCGGCAGATAGGCGAACTTCACCGGCCCGAACAGGGTGGAATGCAGCCCCATGCCCAGCACGCACAGCAACAGCAGCGGCACGTTCACCGTGATGAAGCCCCACAGCGCCGCGAGCATGATGACAATCTCGAAGGTCTTGATGCGCCGCATGATGACGCCCATGTCGCACTTGTCGGCCAGTTGCCCGGCGGTGGCCGACAGCAGCACGAAGGGCAGCACATACAGCGCGGCGATGAGGTTGACCATCAGCCCCGCGGGCAGCCCGGTCTGCGCTTCGGCGCGGTAGGTCACCAGCATGGTGAAGGCGAACTTCAGCAGGTTGTCATTGCCCGCATTGGTGAACTGCGTCCAGAAAAACGGCGCGAAACGGCGCTGGCCCAGCAGCTTGAACTGGTTGACAGACAGCGGCGGATCGTGGGACGGAGGTGTGGAAGACATGCGTGATGCGGAAAAAAACTCCGGCATGTTCGCACAGTCGGCCAAACCTGTTTGATCACGCCCTTTGCCGCGCCCAGGCCAGAAAGCGCTGGCCGTACAGCGGCTGGCGCCAGATCAGCCAGCCCGCGGCTACCGCATTGAGCAGCGCCACACTGAGCAGCAGCGCGGGCACGCTCACCCCGGCCACCAGCAGCACCGCGCAATACCCCGAGCACACCACCATGTAAATCGCGTTGAGGATGTTGTTGGCCGCAATCACCCGCGAACGATGCGTGGCCGGGGTGTGGTGCTGGATCAGGGCATACAGCGGCACGCTGTAAATGCCGGCGCTGGCCGAGAGCAGAAACAGATCGAGCATCACCCGCCAGTGCGCCGGATCGCGTACGAAGGGCAGCACGCCTTGCAGCACGGCTTCGTGCGGCAGGTGCAGCGTGGCGAAATACAGGTCGATGCCGAACGCCGTCATGCCGATGGCGCCCAGCGGCACCAGACCGATTTCCACTCGCCCGCGCGCCAGCCATTCGCAAGCCACCGAGCCCAGCGCGATGCCGATGGAAAACACCGCCAGCAGCAGCGAGGCCACCGCCTCGTTGCCGCCGAGCACATCCTTGGCGAACACCGGAAACTGGGTGAGAAACGCCACGCCGTAAAACCACATCCACGAAATCGCCAGCAGCGCCTGCAGCACCGTGCGGTCGGCGGCGGCCAGCCGCAGATTGCGCGCGGTTTCGGTAAACGGGTTCCAGTTGATGCGCAACTGCGGGTCCACCGGCGCCGTGGCCGGAATGAAGCGTGCCACCGTCCAGCCCAGCAGCGCCACGGCCACGCAGGCCAGCCCGGCGATCAGCGGGCCGCGCTCAAAGGTCATCACCAGGCCACCCGCCAGATTGCCCAGCAGAATGGCCACAAACGTGCCCATCTCGGTCATGCCATTGGCGCCGGTGAGTTCGGCGCTGTTCACATGCTGCGGCAGATAGGCATATTTGGCCGGGCCGAACAGGGTGGAATGCAGCCCCATGCCAAAGGCGCAGGCCAGCAGCGCGGGCAGGTT
>CALBRU010000405.1 GCA_937927695.1 uncultured Thiomonas sp.
ACCACCGAGATCTACACTCTTTCCCTACACGACGCTCTTCCGATCTGCGGAAGGTCTCACCCTCCACCGCCACGACTTGCTGAATGGGTAGACCGTACTTTTTGGCAAACGCGAAGTCGCGTTCATCATGCGCGGGCACGCCCATCACCGCGCCGTCGCCGTAGCTCATCAGCACATAGTTGCCCACCCACACCGGCACTTGCGCGCCGGTGAGCGGGTGGGTGACGAACAGCCCGGTGGGCATGCCCTCTTTCTCTTTGAGCGCGAGTTCGGCTTCGGTGGTGCCGCCCTGCTGGCAGCGGGCGATGAAGGCGGCGAGTTCGGCATTGCGAGATGCGGCATACGCGGCCAGCGGGTGCTCGGGGGCCACGGCGCAGAAGGTCACGCCCATGATGGTGTCTGCCCGGGTGGTGAACACATACAGGCGGCCGTCCTGAATCAGCGCGCCTTGGGCGTCGCGGATGTCGTGCGTGAAAGCGAAGCGCACCCCGGCGCTCTTGCCGATCCAGTTCTCCTGCATCAGCCGCACCCGCTCGGGCCAGCCGGCGAGGTAGTTCTTGTCGGCGGGGTCGGACACGGCGGCCAGCAGTTCTTCGGCGTAGTCGGTGATCTTGAGGTAGTAGCCGGGAATCTCGCGCTTTTCCACCACAGCGCCGCTTCTCCAGCCGCGGCCGTCGATCACCTGTTCGTTGGCCAGCACGGTCTGGTCCACCGGGTCCCAGTTGACCACCTGGGTGCGGCGCTCGGCGATGCCTTTTTCGAGCATCTTTAGAAACAGCCACTGGTTCCACTTGTAATACTCGGGCGAGCAGGTCGCCACCTCGCGGCTCCAGTCGATGGCCAGACCCATGGCCTGCATCTGCCGTTTCATATAGGCGATGTTGTCGTACGTCCACTTCGCCGGGGGCACCTTGTTCTTCATAGCCGCGTTCTCGGCGGGCAGACCGAAGGCGTCCCAGCCCATCGGCATGAGCACGTTGTGCCCGTTCATCCGCAGGTGGCGGGTGAGCATGTCGTTGATGGTGTAGTTGCGCACATGGCCCATGTGCAGCTTGCCCGATGGGTAGGGCAGCATGGAGCAGGCGTAGAACTTCGCGCCCGGCTTGTCTTCGCGCACGCAGTAGGCGTCGGTGCTTTGCCAGTGGGCTTGCGCGGCGGCTTCCACCGCGCTGGCGTCATACTTCTCGTTCATCGTGAGGATTGCTAAGTTGAGGCCGCGTTCAAGCTCGTCTATGCGGGCTGCGGCGTGAGGGTGCATGTTAGTGGTCGCGCAGCCGCTTGCGCCCGCAAGCAAGCCGGTCTCCAATAAGGCCTTGCACCGACAACCCATCATCATGCCCCAGACTTCTACTGATTCTCCGCTGCCTCGCATCGTCATCGTCGGAGGCGGCGCCGGCGGGCTGGAACTGGCCACGCGCCTGGGCGACACCCTGGGTCGCCGCCGTCAGGCCGACATCACGCTGATCGAACGCGGCCGCAGCCATCTTTGGAAGCCGCTGCTGCACCAGGCGGCGGCCGGCACCCTGGGCATCGATGACAACGAGCTGAACTACCTCGCCCAATCCACCTGGCATCATTTCAAGTACCGCCTCGGCGCCATGGATGGGCTGGACCGCGCGCGCCGTGAAGTGCTGGTCGCGCCCACGTTAGACGAGGCCGGGCGCGAAATCGTGCCGCGACGGCGCATCGGCTACGACATTCTGGTGATCGCCGTGGGCAGCCAGAACAACGACTTCGGCACGCCCGGTGCGGCCGAACATGCCATAGCGCTGGACACGCCCGAAGACTCCCGGCGTTTTCACCGGCGTCTGGTGAATGCCTGCATCGCCGCCAACACCCAGGTCGAGCCGCTGCGCCCGGAGCAGCTCAAGGTCGTGGCCATCGGCGCCGGAGCGACCGGGGTAGAACTGGTGGCCGAGCTGCACAATTCCACGCGGGTGCTGGCCGCCTACGGGCTCGATCGCATCGACCCCGAGCGCGACGTGCGCCTGAGCCTGGTCGAGGCTGCGCCCCGCATCCTGCCCGCGCTGCCCGAGCGTCTGTCGGCCGCAGCCGCGGGCGAACTGGCCAAACTCGGCGTGCAAATGCACACCGGCAAGCGCGTGACCGAAGTCACCGCCACGGGCGTGCGCACCGCCGACGGCGACTTTCTTCCCGCCGAACTGGTGGTGTGGGCTGCTGGCGTCAAGGCCCCGGACTTCCTGCGCGACATCGACGGGCTTGAGACCAACCGCATCAACCAGCTGATCGTGCGCCCCACGCTGCAGACCAGCCGCGACGACGCCATCTACGCGCTGGGCGACTGTGCCGCCTGCGTCTGGGAAGGGCATGCCGGCAACGTGCCACCACGTGCCCAGGCAGCACACCAGCAGGCCAGCCTCATCGCCAGACAGATCGCCCGGCAACTGCAGGGCAAGCCGCTGCTGACCTTCCGCTATCGCGACTTCGGTTCGCTGGTGTCGTTGGGCGAGCACAGCACCGTGGGCAATCTCATGGGCGGCCTGTCCAAGGGCAGCATGTTCATCGAAGGGCATTTCGCCCGCTTCATCTACTGGCTGCTCTACCGCATGCATCTGCACGCGCTGCACGGCTTCTGGAAAACCGCCTTCCTCACCCTGGCGCGCATGATCTCGCGCACCACCGAGCCGCGCATCAAGCTGCATTGAGCGCGCACCTCGGCTGCGGTAGGGGACAATGCGCGTCCAGACCACCAGGGGTAGCCCATGAGCATGAAAAAGACAGACCTTGAAAAGCACCTTGCCAAAAAACTCGATGGCAAGCTGAAGTCGGGCACGATCCCGCAGCGTTTCGGTCAGGGCGCCAAGGCCGTGGCCGCGAAAGCCGAGGCCAAACCCAAAGACAACGCGCCCAAGCTGGTGCAACTCACCTGCAAACTGCCCGCCGATCTGGCACAACGCCTGCGCGACCACGCCGTGACCGTCGAGGGCGGCGTGAATGCCATCCTGGCGCAGGCTGTAGGGCAGTGGCTGGAATCGGCTGCGGTGTCCGGGCAGAAAAAATGAGAGCGGCGGTTGGGCGAAAGGCTTGGCTCTGAACTCACCCCCCTCGGGGGCCTGACGCGAACGCGGCAGGTTTGGGGGCGCTCATGAGGGGTTACTTGAGTTCTATTGAGCTAGACCTGACCCCATCTTGGGCTGAGCAGAATTCAGTCGCAAAAACGCCTCACCCCACCGCCTTCTTCAGCATCTCGCCCACCTGCTGCGGGTTGGCGCGGCCGCCGGTGGCTTTCATCACCTGGCCGACCAGGGCGTTGAGGGCCTTTTCCTTACCGGCGCGGTATTCCTCGACGTTCTTCGGGTTGGCGGCGAGTACGGCGTCCACGGCGGCCTGCAGGGCGGCGCTGTCGTTGACTTGCGCCAGGCCGCGCGCGTCGATGATGGCGTTGACATCGCCGCCGTGTTCGCCCGTCCACAGCGCCGCGAAGACTTCCTTGGCGGTCTTGCTCGACAGGGTGCCGTCGTCGATCTTGCGGGTGAGCGCGGCGAGTTGCGCGGCGGTGACGGGGCTGGCGCTGATGTCGCGCTCGTCGCGGTTGAGCTGGGCGGCGAGTTCGCCCATGATCCAGTTGGCTGCGAGCTTGGGCGCGGCGCCTGCGGCCACGCAGGCCGCGAAGTAGGCGGCGTGGGCGCGGGTCTGGGTCAACTGCGCCGCGGCATCCAAGCTCAGGCCGTGGGATGCGACGAAGCGCGCGGCCATCTGGCCAGGAAGCTCGGGCATGTCGGCGCGCACCCGCTCGATCCACTCGGGAGAGATGACCAGCGGCGGCAGGTCGGGGTCGGGGAAGTAGCGGTAATCGTGTGCGTCTTCCTTGGTGCGCATGGTGCGGGTCTCGCCCTTGTCGGGGTCGTACAGCCGGGTTTCCTGCACCACCTTGCCGCCGTCTTCGATGAGTTCGATCTGACGGCGCACCTCGAATTCGATGGCTTTTTCGAGGAAGCGAAAGCTGTTGAGGTTCTTGATTTCGCAGCGCGTGCCCAGGGGCTCGCCGGGGCGGCGCACCGAGACGTTGGCGTCGCAGCGGAACGAGCCTTCCTGCAGGTTGCCGTCGCAGATGTCCAGCCACATGACCAGGGCGTGCAGGGCGCGGGCGTATTCGGCGGCTTCGCGGGCGCTGCGCATATCGGGCTCGGTGACAACTTCGAGCAGCGGCGTGCCCGCGCGGTTGAGGTCGATGCCGCTGGCGGCGTTGCCCGCGCGGTCGAACAGACCGGCTTCGTGCAGAGATTTGCCCGCGTCTTCTTCGAGGTGGGCGCGGGTGAGCTGCAGTCGGTGCGGTTTGCCGTCCACGAGGAAGTCGACCACGCCGCCCTGCACCACGGGAATCTCGTACTGGCTGATCTGGTAGCCCTTGGGCAGGTCAGGGTAGAAGTAGTTCTTGCGCGCGAAGACCGAGCGGGGCGCGATGGTGGCGCCTAAGGCCAGACCAAGGCGGATGGCGCGTTCCACCGCAGCGCGGTTGGGCACAGGCAGCACGCCGGGCAGAGCCAGATCGACGGCGCAGGCCTGGGTGTTGGGCGCGGCGCCGAACGCGGTGGACGCGGCGGAAAACATCTTGGACTGGGTGGAGAGCTGAACGTGGGTTTCCAGCCCGATGACCACTTCCCATTGCATGACAAGATTCCTTGATTAGTTTGAACGGCGAAAAGCCGAGAGCAGCAGCGCAGCACCGATGAACAGGGTGCCAAAACTGCGCTGCAGCCAGAGTTGGTGCTGCTTTGATCGCAGGGCGCGCAGCACCCTCGCGGCCAGCAGGGTGTAGCCATTCATCACCACGATGTCGGTGATGAACAGCGACAGCCCGCACAGCAGATATTGCGGCAGTTGCGGCGCGGCGGGGTTGATGAACTGCGGCAGCACCGCCAGCATGAACACCAGCCCCTTGGGGTTGCTGGCATTGATGAGAAAGCCGCGCAGCACGAGCTGGCCGCGCGTGGGGGGCGTAGTGTTTTTTGCGCTGCCGTCGGCATCGACCAGCCCATGCGCCGGAGCGCGCCATTGCTGAATGCCCAGCCACAGCAGATACGCCACGCCGAACCACTTGATCACGCTGAACGCAGTTTCGCTTGCGGCCAGCAGCGCGCCCAGACCCGCGGCAACCACCACCAGAATGGCGGCGATGCCCAGTTGCAGGCCGAGGATGTTCCACACACCCACACGCCAGCCGTGCCGCAGCCCCGTGGTCATGCACGAGATCGCGCCCGCGCCGGGCGAGAGGCTGATGAGCCAGCTCGCGGCGAAGAAGGTCAGCCAGGTGTGCAGATCCATCGTCGGGCTCAGAAGGGGCAGCGGCGATGCCAATCGCTCGCCTGCTGGAACTGGTGTGCGACCTGCAGCAGACGCTCTTCAGCGAAGTGCGGGCCGATGAGTTGCAGGCCGACTGGGCGGCGCGCGTTGGCGCCCGCGCCGAAGCCCGCGGGCACGCTCATGCCCGGCAGTCCGGCCAGGCTGGCCGACAGGGTGTAGATGTCGGCCAGGTAATTGGCCAGCGGGTCGGCCTTGTCGCCCAGGTTCCACGCCACGGTGGGCGACACGGGGCCGGCGATCAGGTCGCACTGGGTGAAGGCACGGGCGAAGTCGTCGGCGATGAGGCGGCGGATCTTCTGCGCCTGCAGGTAATAGGCGTCGTAATAGCCGTGCGACAGCACATAGGCGCCGATCATGATGCGGCGCTTGACCTCGGGGCCGAAGCCTTCGGCGCGGCTCCTGCCGTACATCTCGGCCAGGTCTTTGTACTGCGCGGCGCGATGGCCGAAGCGCACACCGTCGAAGCGGCTCAGGTTGGAGCTGGCCTCGGCCGGGGCGATGATGTAGTAGGCCGGAATGGACAGTTCGGTCAGCGGCAGTGAAACGTCCACCAGCGTGGCGCCCAGGCTCTCCATCGTCTTGAGGGCGGCGCGCACGGCGGCCTCCACATCGGCGGCCAGGCCTGCGCCGAAGTACTCGCGCGGCAGACCGATGCGCAGGCCTTTGAGCGGCTGCGCGGCGGAGGCGCCGGGCAGGGGTTGATCGAGCGCGGCGACATAGTCGGGGACGGCGCGCTGCACGCTGGTGGCGTCGCGCGCATCAAATCCGCTCATCGCGGTCAGCAGGGCGGCGCAGTCCCAGGCGGTCTGCGCCAGCGGGCCAGCCTGGTCGAGGCTGGAGGCAAAGGCGATCATGCCGTAGCGCGAGCACAGACCGTAGGTCGGCTTGATGCCGGTGATGCCGCACATGGCCGCGGGCTGGCGGATCGAGCCGCCGGTGTCGGTGCCGGTGGCGGCGGGGACGAGCCTTGCGGCCACCGCCGCGGCCGAGCCGCCGCTGGAGCCGCCGGGAATGGCGGCCAAGTCCCAGGGGTTGCGCACCGGGCCATAAGCCGAGTTTTCGTTGGACGAGCCCATGGCGAATTCGTCCATATTGGTCTTGCCGACCGTGACCATGCCCGCGCCCGCAAAGTCGTCAGCGCCCGCGCCCAGACGGGCGACCACGGTGGCATCGAACGGGCTGACATAACCGGCCAGCATGCGCGAACCGGCGGTGGCGGGCAAGGCGCGGGTGACGAACACGTCTTTGTGTGCCAGCGGCACGCCCAGCAGCGGCCGGGTATCGCCTGCGGCGCGGGCGGCGTCGGCGGTCTGCGCGGCCTGCAGCGCGCCTTCGGCATCGACGTGGAGGAAAGCGCCCAGATCGGCGTGGGCGGCGATGCGGTCGAGCGCGGCGCGGGTGAGTTCGACGCTCGACACCTGGCGCGCGGCCAGCGCGGCGGACAGGGTGCGCAGGTCGGCCGTGGCGAAATCGGTCAGTGATGTGCTCATTCGACCACCCTCGGCACGAGGAACAGGCCGTCTTGTGCGTCGGGCGCGTTGCGCAGCGCGGCGTCGCGGATATCGCCCTCGGTCACGACGTCCGGGCGCAGGCGCAGCGGCATGTCCTGCACGGCGGAGAGCGGGTGCGCCAGCGGCTCGACGCCGTCGGTGTTGACCGCACGCATTTGTTCGACCACGGCGAAAAACGCGTTGAGGTCGGTCAGCATGTGGTCGCGCTCGCTGGCGGTCAGATCCAGCCGGGCGAGTTGCGCCAGGCGGTCAATATCGGGAAGAGTGAGTGACATGGTGGGGCGGCGGCAATCAGGGACGCAAGACAGGGACGCAAAACATGCCGCCCGGCAAGCGGGCGGATCGGGGAGCTTCCCCTGCAGATGGGTGCGGAAAACGCCATTTTATGCGCATGCATGGGTTATGATGCTTCGATTTGGCGCACGGGATTTGACCGAAAAATCAAGCCCGTTTGTTGCTTATTTCACACACCACCAGAAAGTCGGGCGCGCGGTTGGCGCCCCCATATTCCATGTTCCGAACATTCCGGCAGTATTTTTCGACGGATCTGGCCATCGACCTCGGCACCGCCAACACGCTCATTTATGTGCGCGGCAAGGGCATCGTGCTCGACGAGCCGTCGGTTGTCGCCATCCGCCACGAGGGCGGCCCCAGCGGCAAAAAAACCATTCAGGCCGTGGGCAAAGAAGCCAAGCAGATGCTGGGCAAGGTGCCGGGCAATATCGAG
>CALBRU010000406.1 GCA_937927695.1 uncultured Thiomonas sp.
ATCCGGGGTCAGAATAAGTGGCTTGCCCCAGCATGCCCACGTGGTCGGTGATGCGGCCCGCCAGGAAAATGGAGGCCTGCTGCAGCGCGGTGAAGTTGTCGTTGGCGCTGAATCCTGCGGGCGGCGGGCCCATATAGTCGTTGTTGCCATAGCTCTGCGCCTGATGGGTGTACGAAGCCACCAGCATGGCCGACAGCGGAATGTGCTTTTTGCCGTCGCTCAGGGTGTAGCCGTCGAGCTTGAACGCTCGGCCGAAAGGCGTGAGCTGCGGGCCGAATCCGCCGACGTGACAAGCGATACAGTCCTGCCCGGTCTGGCGGGCAAAGGCGGGTACGGCTTGCGCATTAGGCGCCCACGCCAAGCAGCCGATCAAGCCGGTCAACGCTGCGAGGCTGTATTTCAATCGGCGCGCAGACTCACGCTGCCGGGTGAAGAACTGGCGGGAAAAAACGCTTTGTGAACAAAGGGTGAGAGACATGACGACCTCCATGTTTTTCCTTGCGGCGACTGCGACAAATTGGCGCACAACGCTGAAGGGGTTTTGTCATGTCTGCATTCTGGGCGCCCTGTGTTCCGCGAGCTTGATTCAAGTCAACGACATCTAAATACTTGAATGTAATTAGATGCAACGCCTGAGCGCCTCGGGCTGGTCTCTGCGCAGGCGCTTAGATGGACAGGGCGCTGATCTGATCGATATAGGCCTGCATGGCCTCGGCACGGGGCATGCCTTTGCGTGCGGCCCAGGCATCCCATTTGGCACGGGCGACGAAATCGGTCAAGCCGGGGCGCTCGCCCGAGACGTCGCCCGCGCTGCCTTGTTTGTACAGGCCGTAGAGTTGCAGCAGGGTTTGGTTGTCGGGGCGGGTGGTGAGGGTTTTGGAATGGGCGACAGCGGCGTCGAAGGCAGCCTGAAGTTCGGCGGAAAGGGATGTGTCGGTCATGAGAAAAAGCACGGTCGTTCGAGAGTGGGCATCATACGGCCCGGGTGGGCGGCGGTCTTAAGCCGATCCTCAGGCGGCGTCGTTAGGCTGCGACAGCTGAGGGCATGTCCGTACTGAGACAACGGCCGCGCCCTCACAGGCACAATGCCGCAGTTTTCGCGTTTTCGGGAGCCGTTTGCCTCATGCCACCTCAAGCCTCTCCACAGTCGTATCGCTTCGCCCTTAGACATTTCTATTCGCTCGCCAAACCGTACTTGGTTTCAGAAGAGAAGAAGAAGGGCTGGGGTTTGCTTTTGCTGGTGCTGGCGATGAATCTGGCACTGGTTTGGGTGAATGTGAAGCTCACGCAATGGAACGGCGATTTTTTCAACGCGCTGCAGGCGAAGAATTTCGGCGCGTTCAAGCAACTGCTGCTGTATTTCACTGGCTACGCCTTTCTCTACATCGCGCTGGCGGTGTATTCGCAGTATTTTTTGCAGATGCTGCAGATCAACTGGCGGCGCTGGATGACCGAGGTCTTCCTCAAAGACTGGCTGGCCGGTGGCACGCATTACCGCATGTCGCTGCGGCAGGGCAACACCGACAACCCGGACCAGCGCATCGCCGATGACATCGGCGGTTTCATCAACGGCAGCCTGAATCTGTTCTTCGGCTTTGTCTCCTCGCTGGTGACGCTGTTTTCCTTCCTCATCATGCTGTGGATGCTGTCGGGCGCGGTCACCCTGTTTGGCATCACCATTCCCGGCTACATGGTGTGGGTCGCCATTCTGTATGCCGGTGTGGGCAGCGTGCTGGCGCATTGGGTGGGCAAGCCGCTGATTCGGCTCAACTTCTACCAGCAGCGCTACGAGGCGGATTTCCGCTTCGGCCTGGCGCGCACCCGCGAACACGACGAAGGCATTGCGCTCTACAACGGTGAGCAGCGCGAACTCGCCGGGCACCGCGACCGGTTCGCCAATGTGTGGAGCAACTGGTGGGGCATCATGAAGCGGCAGAAGCTGTTCACCTGGTACAGCGCGTTTTACGGCCAGCTTGCGATCATCTTCCCCATCCTGGTGGCCGCGCCGCGTTACTTTGCCGGGCAGATTCAACTCGGCGGCCTGACGCAGACGGCGCAGGCCTTCGGTCAGGTGCAGGGGGCGCTGTCCTGGTTTATCGGCGCGTACACCAGCATTGCCGACTGGCGCGCCACCGTCGAGCGTTTGCAGACCTTTGTCGAGGCTATGCAAAACGCGCAGAGCCATCCGCCTACCCCCACGGCGCCTGCTTCCGCAGGTCTGCCTTCAGACCGGTCATCAAGCGCTGCGATCACATCGGCCGGTGTGGTGCCGCTGCGCAGCGCGCGCGAGTCGGTGGCGCTGGGCGATCTGCTGCTGCTGGCGCCCGACGGGCGGCCGCTGCTGCAATGCGCGGGTGAGCACATCAGCCGCGGCCAGCACACCCTGTTCACCGGGCCGTCTGGCAGCGGCAAGAGTACCCTGGTGCGCTGGCTGGCCGGTATCTGGCCCTACGCGCTCAACACCGCGCACGCGCATGCGCCCTCGGGCCGCACGCTGTTCCTGCCGCAAAAGCCGT
Organism: uncultured Thiomonas sp.; assembly: GCA_937927695.1. Classification (GTDB taxonomy): domain Bacteria; phylum Pseudomonadota; class Gammaproteobacteria; order Burkholderiales; family Burkholderiaceae_C; genus Thiomonas. Next base: position 2,517 of record CALBRU010000406.1, read on the forward strand.
ATCTGCCGCTGGGCACGCTCAAGCAGGCGCTCACCTATCCGCAAAGCCCGGAAGAGTTCAGTGCCGCGCAAATTGGCGAGGCGCTGCAACTCGCCCGCGTGCCTTATCTGGAAGCGGCGCTGGAGCAGACCGATACCTGGATGCAACGTCTCTCGCCCGGTGAGCAACAGCGTTTGGCCGTTGCCCGCGCCCTGCTCATCGCCCCGGACTGGCTGTTCATGGACGAGGCTACCAGCGCGCTCGATGCACCAACCGAACGCGCCATGTACGCGCTCTTGCAGCAGCGTCTGCCCGACGCCACGCTGGTCAGCGTGGCGCACCGTGTTGGCGTGATCGGATTTCATGCGCAGATTTACGCGGTCGTGGCCGACCCCTCGGGCGAAGGCCCGGCGCGCATGGAAAAACGCGATGCCGAGCGGGCGCAAAAGGCGGCGCTGGGCGACGAGGGTGCACCGGGTGCGCCAGCCTTCGCATCGTGATGCGGCGGTGATGCTGCTTTCTGACGATCTCTCCGCCGCCGGGTTTGACCAGCCCTTCGAGCTGCTGCGCGGCTGCCATGCCCGCATCACCCGCATGGACGCTCTGCTGCTGCGGCTGATCGATCATGTGGCGCAGCAGGGCACGGACGCGCAGGCGCAGCAGGCGGCCGACAAAGTGCTGCGCTACTTCGATGTAGCCGCGCCGCTGCACCATGAAGACGAGGAGCTGCATGTGTTTCCGGTTCTGCGCGCTTCGGCGGCAGGGTGGGTGGGCGACGATGCGGTGCTGGAGAGGCTTGAAAGCGATCACCGCGCGCTGGCCTTGCTCTGGGCCGAGTTGCGCGACTGGCTGCTGCAAGTGAAAGCCGCGCAGGCCCTGCCCGCTTCGGCGCCTATCGCCGAAGCGGCGCAACGCTTCAGCGCCCTGCACGCCGCGCATATTGCCATCGAAAACACGCAGATTTTTCCGGCCGCGCAAGCGTGCATGGATGCCGCGCAAATCACGGCGATGGGCCAGGGCATGGCTGCTCGCCGTGGGGTGCGCTGGCCGTCGGATTAGGGCCTATTCACGCTATTTGTGTGAGAAAGGCATGATCGCCTGTCGCGGTTTCGCAGCGCTGCGCGTTACTTCAGAACCTGCTCCCACGACACACGAGGTCATTGCCATGTCTCAGCCGCTCATGCCCGTTGCACTCAACACCCCGAAGCATCGCCTTGCGGCCCTGATCTTGCCTGCTGTTGCCGCGCTGGGGCTGGGCGGTTGCGTGGTGGCGCCCGTGCCACCACAATATGGCTACGGCGCGCCCGCCTATGACGTGGTCAATGTGCCGCCTCCCGCCCCGCAGTACGAGGCGGTTGGTGTGGCGCCTTACCCCGGGGCAGTGTGGATCACCGGCTATTGGGGCTGGGCAAACGGTCGCTACGCGTGGAACCGGGGCTACTGGCACGCGCCACGCCCCGGCTACCGTTGGGTGCCGCATCGCTGGGTGCAGCAAGGCGGCGGTTGGCAGGGTCAGGGCGGCCGCTGGGAACGGCGCTGATCCTCCAAGGGATGCGCAACCGTGAAACGGCGCGGCGTTGATGCGTCACCCCAGCCCGCGCACCACGTCCAGCGCTTCTTCGATGCGCGACACCGGGTGCAGCTCCAGCCCTTCGAACTGTTTTCCCGCCCCCTTGGGGGCATTGGCGGCGGGGATGATGGCGGCAGAGAAGCCGAGTTTGGCGGCTTCGCGCAGGCGTTCCTGGCCGCGTGGTGCGGGACGAATTTCACCCGCCAGGCCGACTTCGCCGAAGGCCAGCAGACCGCGCGGTAGCGGGCGATTGCGCAGCGAACTTTGAATGGCCAGCAGCACGGCCAGATCGGCCGCAGGCTCGGTGATGCGCACGCCGCCCACCGCGTTGACGAACACGTCTTGGTCGCCACTGGCCACGCCGGCATGGCGATGCAACACGGCCAGCAACATGGCTAGCCGCGCCGCGTCCAGCCCCACGGACAGGCGGCGTGGGCTGGGCGCGGCGGCGTTGTCCACCAGCGCCTGCACTTCCACCAACAGCGGGCGCGTGCCCTCCAGCGTGGCGAGCACGCAGGTGCCGGGCACCGGCTCGGCGTGGGTGGAGAGGAAGATGGCCGAGGGGTTGGACACACCTTTGAGGCCGTGCTCGGTCATGGCGAACACGCCGAGCTCGTTCACCGCGCCGAAGCGGTTCTTGATGGCGCGAATCAGCCGGAAGCGCGACTGCGTGTCGCCCTCGAAATACAGCACGGTGTCCACCATGTGCTCCAGCACGCGCGGCCCGGCGAGCGCGCCTTCCTTGGTGACGTGGCCGACCAGCACCAGGGTGATGCCGCCGGCCTTGGCCGCGCGGGTGAGCTGCGCCGCGCATTCGCGCACCTGCGACACCGAGCCGGGCGCGGACGACAGGGCTTCGGTGAAAACGGTCTGGATGGAATCGATCACAGCGATGGCGTAGGGCGGCGCACCGGGAACCGCCTCCCCACCCCGACCCTCCCCACTGCTGGGGAGGGAGTGGCGGCTTCTCCCGGGGGAGGTTGGCAGGGGGAGGCGCCCGCCTTGAGACGACCCGGCGCCGGGGCCGCGCGCTAACTCGTTGAGCATGACTTCCAACTGCGTTTCGGCCATGAGCCGCACCGGGGCGTCTTTCAGCCCCAGGCGCTGGGCGCGCAGCGCCACCTGCGCCGCGGACTCCTCGCCGCTGATGTAGAGCACCGGCAGTTCGGCGGACAGGCTGGCGAGCACTTGCAGCAGCAGGGTGGACTTGCCGATGCCCGGATCGCCACCGAGCAGCAAGACGCCGCCGGGCACCAGGCCGCCGCCGAGCACGCGGTCGAGTTCGTCGATGCCGCTGCTGCGGTGCGCGTGACGCTCGGCCTGCACGTCGGTGAGCAGCACCGGGCCGCTCGCCGCGGTCAGGCCGCCGCGCCCGGCAAACTGTGCTGTAGCAGCGCCGTGCCGTGCGCCGGGACGGGCGGCATCGACGCTGCGCTCTGCCGTTTCCACCAAGGTGTTCCAGGCCTGACAGTGCGGGCACTGGCCCTGCCATTTGGCGGACTTGCCGCCGCATTCGGAGCAAATGTAAACAGTTTGGGGTTTGGCCATTTTTACTCGACACGCTTTACTCGACACGCACCGGAACGCGGGCGGCCAGGGCGCACATCAGCTCGTAGCCGAGCGTGCCTGCGGCTGCCGCAACCTCGTCGATCAAGAGTTCGGCCTGCTCGTCCTGCCCCCACAGCAGCACGGAGCTGCCGACCATGGGCTGGCCGCCTGCGGCAAACACCGGCTCGAGATCGACGGTGATCATGTCCATCGACACCCGGCCGACCAACTGCGTGCGCACGCCGTCCACCACGATGGGCGTGCCGTTCGGGGCAACGCGCGGGTAGCCATCGGCATAGCCGCAGGCGACCACGCCGATGCGCATGGCGCGCGGCGCGGTGAACCGCGCGCCGTAGCCCACACACTCGCCCGCAGCGATGTGCTGAATGTCGATGAGCTCGCTGCGCAGACTCATGGCGGGGCGCAGCTTCCAGTGCGCCGCATCGGGCGCCAGCCCGGTGGGCGAGCTGCCGTAGAGCGCAATGCCGGGCCGCACCCAGTCGGCCGCAACGCGCGGGTCGGCGCCGTGCACCAGCACCGCGGCGGAATTGGCCAGGGTGCGTTCGCCGCTCAGATGGCCCACGCCGCGGGCGAATCGTGCCAGCGCTTCGTCGATTCCGTCCGCTTCGTCGGCGCAGGCGAAGTGGGTCATGTGGGTGATTTCGCCCACCAGCGGCAGCGCGTTCAGCCGCTCCCAGGCTGCGGCGTAGGCCTCGGGCGAAAAGCCCACGCGGTTCATGCCGGTGTTCATCTTGAGGAACACGCGGTGCGTGCGGTTGCCGCGGTGCACCGCCAGCCAGTCGATCTGTTCGCGGCAATGCACCACATGCCAGAGGTTGAGGCGTTCGCAAAGCGCGAGGTCTTCCGGGGCGAAACAGCCTTCGAGCAGCAGAATGGGGCCGACCCAGCCGAGCGCGCGCAGCTTCTCGGCCTCGGCCAGATCGAGCAGGGCGAAACCGTCGGCGGCGCGCAGCGCGCCATACGCGCGGGCGATGCCGTGGCCATAGGCATTGGCTTTGACCACGGCCCAGACCTTGCTCGCGGGCGTGGCCTGGCGGACTCGCAGGAGGTTGTGGGAGAGCGCGGCCGTGTGGATCACGGCGGAAATCGGGCGGGGCATGGCAGCTCGGGCAGAGGGTTGAGGCCAGCATTGTCGCAAATGCCCTGTGCTATAAACCTCGGCAGCCTGTGGGTCTGCGCCCGCAAGCCGCCAGCCGTGTCACACGCGCCAGCCCGACTTCATCACACCACCCGACCTTGATCTTGCCCCACGACCCGACACAGGGCCCCGCCGCGCGGGCAGCCACGCCATGAAAAAAGGCTTTTACTGGATCATGGCGGCGCAGTTTTTTTCTTCGCTGGCCGACAACGCGCTGCTTATCGCCGCCATCGCCCTGCTGGTGCAGATGCAGTCGCCCGACTGGATGACGCCGCTGCTCAAGTTCTTTTTCACCATCTCCTATGTGGTGCTCGCGCCCTTTGTGGGGGCGTTTGCCGACGCCATTCTGAAATGGAAGGTGATGTTCATCACCAATCTGGTGAAAGTGGCCGGGCTGGTGCTCATGCTGATCTCGGTGCACCCGCTGCTGGCGTACGGTGTGGTGGGCCTGGGCGCGGCGGCCTATTCGCCGGCCAAATACGGCATCCTCACCGAGTTGCTGCCGCCGCAGCAACTGGTTGCGGCCAATGGCTGGATCGAGGGCACCACGGTCAGCTCCATCATTCTGGGCACGGTGCTGGGCGGGTTTTTGGTGAGTCAGGCGGCGTCGGGTTTTTTGCTGGGGCTGCCCGGGTTGGCGACCTTGGGCATCGACACCACGCCCGAGTCGGCCATTCTGGTCATCACCCTGGTGTATCTGCTGGCGGCCTTGTGCAATCTGCGCATTCCCGACACCGGGGCGCGTTACGAAAAACAGAAAACCCGGCTGGTGGCGTTGCTGGTGGATTTT
>CALBRU010000407.1 GCA_937927695.1 uncultured Thiomonas sp.
CCCCCGTCACCCTGACCGATGCCAATTTCGAGCGCTTCATCGCCAAAAGCGAGCTGCCCGTGCTGGTGGATTTCTGGGCGGAATGGTGCGGCCCGTGCAAGATGATGGCGCCGCAGTTCGCCCAGGCGGCAATCCAGCTTCAAGGCCGTGCGGTGCTGGCCAAGGTGGACACCGACGCCAACCCGCAGGTGTCGGTACGCAACCGCATTCGCAGCATTCCCACCCTGGCGCTTTACCGCGGCGGGCAGGAAATCAAACGCCAGTCCGGCGTCATGCCGGCGCAAGAACTGGTGCGCTGGGTGGGCGCATAAGTCGAACCCCTTCGGCCTTCGACTCACCGCGGCGCTTTGCTTGTCGCTTTGACTGCCGCCTTGCCGCGTTTGGTCGCAGGCGAGGCGGGCCGGGTAGGCGTTTTTCGAGCCGCATGGCCCGCGGTCTTTGCAGCCTGTTTTTTCGCCGCCGCCTTCTTCGCCCCAGGTTTGGGCGAGTTGACCGACGCGGCCGAACCCGCAGGCGTCGCCCCGTTCTCCTGCAAGGCCTGGCTCGCCAACTCGGTGAATTGCTGAGTCATCGCATTCCACCACGGCATCGGGTCGAACAGCGGCGATGCACCCGCTGCGGACTGCGGCGGCGTCTCGGCTGACTCGGCCGGCTCAGCTTCCGGCTCCTCCGCAGACTGCGCGGCGGCGGGCGGCGGTGGCGGCTCGGCCACCATGCCCTTGGCGAAGTCCTGCATATCCACATTCATGGTCTTGAGCGCCCGCAAGGTCATGCGCTGCACCTCCAGCGCCTGAATCATGTTTTGCGTCATGCGCGCATTGGTTTCCAGCCAGCTCAGCACGGCCTTGAGGTCGGTGATCTTCTGCTCGATCTCTTCCACATCGAGGGTCGGCGCCACCCAGTTGGCAAACTGCGAAGGCATACCCGCGCCTTTGAGCAGGGTCTGAAAAAACTCCATGCCGGGAATGAAATCCTTGAACTGCGGAATTTGCGCCATGACGGCCTCCTCATGCGTTGTGCGGGGGATGGGAGCAGCATACGCGCGGCGCTGCCAAGCGGAAACCCGCATCCGCCCTGCGAGCGCTCCCAAGCGAACGGCAAAATAGCGGGCATGTTCCCCCGCTCAAGCCGCATCGCCGCACGCCATAGGGTCGACACGAGGCCCTGGCCATGACGACTGATCGGCTTACCCGCGGGCGGCCGGGCTGGCGCACCATCGCGCTGCTCGCGCTGGGGGTGGTCGCCCTGCATCTGGCCGCGCTCGATTGGCTCGGCGCCGCTTTCCACCCCCTGACCCTGACCGCTGGCAAACTGCCCGAGCCGATCTACACCCAGCTTCTCAAACCCGCGCCCCCCGCAGCCACTCCGGCACGCCCTGCGCCCGCGTCGCCGCCCATGCCCGCCGAACGAAAACGCCCCCTACCGCCACCTCCACCCTCGCCTCCCCCACGGCCTGCGCCCAAGCCCACGGCCGACATCGCCCGTCCCCGCCCAGCCGAAACCATCGCCTCTCCCGCTCAGGCAGCCCCGGTCGCGGTGAATGCCCTCAGCGCACCACCGCCTCCCGTATCGCCGCCCCTATCACCATCCACCTCGGCTCCGCTTCTGGCCGCCGCGACCAGCCTGGGTGACCTGGCGCCAGCAGACCAAGTCAACCAGCCCGCGCGTCCCATCCCCACCGAATCCAGCCCGGCCCCCACGGCCAGTGCACCGGCCTCAGCCGCGGCCCCGCGCCCCTGGCCGCCCTCCACCCGGCTGTCCTACACCATTACCGGCTACTGGCGCGGCGACCTGCACGGCAGCGGCGCATTGGTCTGGACGGTCGATGACGACCACTACGAAGCCCGCCTCTCCGGCAGCGCGCTGATCGGCTTTTCCTACCGCAGCACCGGCCGCATCGAAGGCGACTGGCTCGCGCCCTCGCAATACACCGAGCGCGTGTTCTTCCGCGAAAAATCCGTGCGCTTCGATCGCAGCGACAACACCCTGCACTTCAGCGCCAGCCCCGCCGTGCTGCCCTTGCCGCCTCATGTGCAAGACAGCGCCAGCCTGTTTCTGCAACTCGCCAACCGCCTCAGCGTCGCCCCCGGCGACTTCCACCCTGGCGCCACGCTCAGCTTCGCCGTGGCCCGGCCCAGCGGCATGGCCGACTGGACCTTCACCATCGCCGGCATGGATCTCATAGACACCCCGATCGGATCGCTGCCCTGCTGGCACATCGTGCGGCAGGCCACGCAGCCCAACGAACTCGGCGCGCAAATCTGGCTGTCGCCTCAGCTACAGAACCTGCCCGTGCAAATCCGCTTGCAACACTCCGCTGATAGCTATCTGCTTTTCACTCTTGACCACGCCGAACAAGCGGCAGGGGTCAACCCGGGCGAATTGCGTGCCGTTAAGTAAAGCAAGAGGCACGCCGCGAGCACACCTGCGATTGAATCGGGCTTGAAATTTGCTTTACCCGCCCCATCTCCCCACCATGAAGCGGAGGACCACCATGCAAACCATGATCTATGACTCAGACGCCTTTTGTGTCCTGCAGCTCGACTGGTCGGGCGCGCAGGATTCGCAAGCCAACCACGAAGCCGACCTCTCTCGCGGCGGGTATGAAATCGTCGATAAATTCGCCCGCAAGGAAATCTTTCTGGGCGGCCGCGCTGCCGAAGGGTTTCGCGCCAGCGTGCAGCAGCTCATCTCTCAAGAACCCAGCAGCGAAGAAATCGACGACTTTCTCGACCGCTACTCCGCGCTTTCGCGGCAGTCGCTGCACGCGCACTGAATGAGCGCCCCAGGCGGGTTTCAGCCCGGGGCCACCGCCTCGGCATAAGGCCGGGCGTGCGTTTCGCGCGCCAGCAGCACGCACAGCACCGAAAAAGCAATCCAAGCCAGCAGCACACCGTTGGCTGCCTGAAACGCCGTGCCGTCATACAGTCGCGCGCCGCCCGCCTGCTGCCCCGTCCAGAACCGATCGAGCACCCAGCCCAGCAAAGGCAACTGCACCAGCGCGCCCACCATCACCCCCGTGTTGTGCACGCCCGATGCGGTACCCGCCAGCCGCTGCGGCACTGATTCCTTGGCCCAGGCGAAACCCACCACCATGCCGCCTGAACCCACCGAACTCAGCAGCAACGCCAGCAGCAACAAGCTCCAGGGCGCCTGCGGCCAGGCCACTAGCAGGCCAAAGCCCGCCAGCATCATCACGCCGCCGAGCAGATAGGGCAATTTGCGCCGACGCAGCCGGTCCGAAACCCGCCCCCACAACACCCCGCCCACCGAAAACGCCACCAGCATCGCCGCCACCACCCATGAGGCCCGCCCCGCCGACATCTGCCGCTGCTGCACCAGAAATGGCATCCCCCAAAGGGTGGTGAACGTCAAAAACGCGCCGCAAACCCCGCCGGGCGCGATGAACAGCAAGGCCGTGTTGCGATAGCGCCAGACTTCGCCCAGACCCCGCCCGACCTCGCCCAGCGTCTGCGCCTTGCGCGCAGGCAGATAGCCGTCGAACCCCATGTCCTCCGGCCGGTTGCGAATGCGCAGCAAGGCCAGCAGCGACAAACCCAGGCACAGCACGCCCACCGCGCCAAGCACCCAGCGCCAGCCAAAACTGTGCGACAAAATCAACAAAGGCGCTTGCGCCAGTACCGCGCCCAGCGTGCCCAGGGCGAGCGACAAACCCGACATGGTGCCGAACACCCGCGGCGCAAACCACGCGGCGGAAAGCTCCAGCAACGACACCCAGGCCACGCCATGCCCGAGGCCGATCAGGGCCCGCGCCACGGCCGCCGATTCAAAGCTGCTCGCCACCGCAAACAGCAGCGCGCCGACCCCGGTCACCGCCTGCCCAATCACGATCAGAATCTTCGGGCCGAAACGATCGTTGGCGATGCCCGTCGGAATTTGCGAGGCCGCGTAAAAGTAGAAGTAAAACGACGCCAGATTGCCCAGTTGCGCGGCGTTCAGATGGAAGTCGCGCATCAGATCGACGTTGAGCACGCCCGGCGTGACCCGCAGGAAAAACCCCACCATATAAGCCGCCGCCGCGATCCCCCACAGCAGCAATGCCAGACGAACAGGAGGATGACGGAGCATGTGTGGCATCGGCTTGCTTGCTGCAACGGTGGGCAAATCGGAGCAGCTTACCCAATTCGGCCCGCTGGCGGCGAACAGCGGTGAAGCCTCTCAAACCGCGCACATCGGCACGATTGGTGCCCCAAGGCTCATGCGGGCCCCGCAGAAGCGCCACTTTCTTGTGTTGCATCAAAACCTTGCGATTTGATATTCATAGACTCCAAATCATGAATATCGTCGAACTGCCCCCCCCGACGGCGCCGAACCTCATCCTGCCGACGCCAATGCATCGGCTTGCCCGCCTGGAGCGCATGGCTGGCGGAGATGTCGTGCGCATTCTCAAGGCGCTGGCGCACCGCGAGCGTCTGGCCATTCTCTGCCTGCTGATGGATGGCGAGCGTTGCGTGCGCGAACTCGAACACGAGGTCGGCATGCGCCAGGCCGCTTTGTCACAACAACTCGCCAAGCTGCGCGCCGAAAACATCGTCGAAGCCACTCGCCGCGGCCGCTTCGTGCACTACCACATCAAAAGCCAGCAGGTGCTCAACGTCGTCCGCGCCCTGTGCCCGGCTGAATAAACCGCGGCCCCTCCGGCCGCAGCAATTGG
>CALBRU010000408.1 GCA_937927695.1 uncultured Thiomonas sp.
GCATTGCCGTCGTTCTCGGCTCGGCCACGCCCTCGCTGGAAAGCTGGCGGGCCGCGCAGACCGGGCGCTACCAGTTGCTCACTTTGAAGCAGCGCGCCACTGGGGTGCTGCCCAGCGTGCGCATCGCCGACACTCGGCGCGACCCGACGCTGCGCGCCAGCGGCACGCTGATCGGCCAGACGCTCGACGCCGCACTGCGTCAGCGGCTCGCGCGCGGCGAGCAAAGCCTGCTGTTTCTCAACCGCCGCGGCTATGCCCCGGTGTTGAGCTGCCCCGACTGCGGCTGGATGTCGGACTGCCCGCACTGCGACGCGCATCTGGTGTTTCACCGAACCGATCGCACCCTGCGCTGCCATCACTGCGGCTACCAGGCCGCAGTGCCGCGCGCCTGTCCGGGCTGCGGCAGCCTCGATCTGCAGCCCGTGGGCAAGGGCACGCAGCGGGTGGAAGAGGCGCTGGCCGAAAAGTATCCCGAGGCCCGCATCGCCCGCATCGACGCCGACAGCACGCGCCGCAAAGGCGCTGCGGCGAGCCGTTTCGACAGCGTCCACGCCGGTGAAGTGGACATTCTGGTGGGCACGCAAATGGTGACCAAGGGCCACGATTTCCAGAAAGTCACCCTGGTCGCAGCGCTCAACCCCGATGCCGGGCTGTTCACCCACGATCCGCGCGGCCCCGAGCGCCTGTTCGCCCAGCTCATGCAGGCGGCCGGGCGGGCAGGCCGCGCCTTGCCGCCCAAGGGTGATACCCCCGCTTCCACCCCCGAAATGCTGGTGCAGACCGCCCACCCCGAACATCCGCTGTATCGCGCGCTGGTGGCGCACGACTATCCCGGTTTCGCGCAGGCCGAACTCATCGAGCGCGAGCGCGGCGGCATGCCGCCGTTTTCCTATCAGGCTCTCCTGCGCGCGGAACACCGGAATTTCGACGCCGTCGTCGAGTTTCTGGCACAGGCGCAGCAACTCGCCGCGCCCTTGGCCGAGGCGCTGGGCGTGACCGTCTATCCCCCCATTCCCGCCACACTCGCCCGCATGGCCGACGTGCACCGCCTGCAAATGCTGATCGAAGGCAGCCATCGCGGCGCGTTGCAGAACCTGCTTTCGCAGTGGCGCGCCGAGCTCAACGCCCTGCGCTCGCGGGTGCGCTGGGCAGTCGATGTCGACCCGCTCGATTTCTGAACGCCCGCATTGGCCGATGAAATAGCGTATTTGTCGCATTCGGCGGCGGATTCGACATTTCGATACAACAGCCCGGCGCAGCACGGACTAAATTGGGTGCATCGAAAGCGTATTGCAGTGCAGCAAACGCTGGTCTTTTTCTGGGAGAGAACCCTCATGTCCACTCAACGCCCTCTGCATCACCACCCCCTTCCCGCAGGCACGCCCGTGATCGAGTTCGACCACGGCCGCCCCGGCAGCGTCACCCCTGACTCTCCGGCCACCGATGTGATGACCGACCTGCGCCACACCCCGGCTTTCACCACCGAAGCCGACGCGCCCGCCAACCAAGCGCTGCAAAAGATGATGCACGCCGGGGTACGTCTGCTGCTGGTCACCAACTCGGTGCGGCACGTCGTCGGCCTGATCACCGCGCGCGACCTGATGGGCGAAAAGCCGGTACGCGCCGCCACCGAAAACCAGATTCCGCGCGAGGCGGTCACCGTGGCGCAATGCATGGTGCCGCAGCAGCACATCGAAGTGCTCGATTACGCCGAAGTGCTGCGCTCTACCGTGGCGGAAATCGTGCTCACTCTGCGCCATTCCGGGCGGCAACATGCGCTGGTGTTGGAAGCCGACGGCAAACCCGTGGTGCGCGGCATTTTCTCGGCGGTGCGCATCGGTCGGCAACTGGGGGTCGAACTACAGGCCAGCGGCCAGATGCAGAGCTTTGCCGAACTGGAGCAGGCAATCGCCGCGCTCTGAACAAGGCCTGCGTCAACGCGGCGCGAGGCGCTGGTTCGCCCACAAGGCCAGGCCCGCAAACGCACAGAACACGGCGGCCATCGGCAAGGCGCTGTGGGCGGCGATCACGCCCACGGCCGAGCCGCTGGCCGCCGCCAATGTGAACTGAAGGCTGCCGATCAGGGCCGCCGCGCTGCCCACGCGGCCCGTCTGATGCGCCAGCGCCAGCGCCGTGGCGTTGGGAAACGAAAAACCCAGGCTGGACAGGGCAATAAACAGGGGAATGACCACGCCCCATAAACCGCCCGCCTTGAGCACGGCCAGCGCCAACATCACGCTCGCCCAGACCGTCAGACTGAGCAAGGCCCGGCGCAACAGCACGCCGCTGCCCACGCGAGCCAGCAGCGCGTGATTGATCTGCGACGCCGCAATCAGGCCCAGGGCATTGGCGCCGAACACCCAGGCGAATTGCGCCGAACTCAGCCCGAATACCTGCATGAACACGAACGGCGCTCCGGCGATGTAGGCAAACATGGCCGACTGCCCCAGCGCCCCGCTGAGGGCAAAGCCGATGAAGCGCCGATCGCGCAACAGATCGAAATAGGTGCGCATGGCATTGCGCACCGGGTGCTGCTGGGCGCTGCTGCGCGAGCCCGGTGCCAGCGACTCCGGTAGCGCCAGCGCGGCCAGCAGGCAGATGACGCCAAAGACCATCAGCACCAGAAAAATAGCCCGCCAGCCCCAGGACTGCACGAGGGCCGCACCTGCCAGCGGCGCCAGAATGGGGGCAGCGCCAAGCACCAGGGTCAGCCGCGAGAACATCCGCGCCGCGTCAACCGGGGCGTAAAGATCTCGCACCATGCTGCGGGCAATCACAATGCCCGCACAGCCTCCCAGTGCCTGCAATAGTCGCCACAGCATCAAGGCATCAATTGAGGCCGCCATGGCGCAGCCCAGCGAGGCCAGAACGTAAAGCGCGATACCGATGAGCAGCGGTCGCTTGCGGCCATAGCGGTCGGACACCGCCCCCCAGAATGCCTGACCCAGCGCCAGTCCGACAAAAAACACCACCAGCGTGCGCTGTACCGCCCCGGGCGTGGTGTGCAGATCATGCTGCAGGGCGGTGAAGCCCGGCAGGTACATGTCGATGGACATGGGGGCGAAGGCGGTGAGCGCCCCCAGAGTGAGAATGCGCTGCAGCGCGCCGGATCGGGCCATGGAGCGCATTGTCGCAGCGCTGCCACGCTGCCACTGCGACTGACCCTGGCCCGTTGCGATCAGTGCGAGTCAATGGCACGCCGCAACTCCTTGACCTGCTCGGCCGAGACCGGCTCGGCAGCGTTGCCCCAGCTGGTGCGGATGTAGGTCACCAGATCGGCGATCTGCTGATCGCTGAGTTGCGCGCCGAACGGCGGCATGACCATAGGAGCGGGGGCTGATGCCGTCACCGCGGTGCTTGCCCCGGCCAGAATGACGTGGATGGCGTTGGTCGGGTTGATGCACTGCACAGAGGGATTGGCCACCAGGCTGGGAAAGGCGGCGGGCACGCCTTGGCCGTTGGGTTGATGGCAAGCCACGCAGTGCTGGTCGTATAGCGCCTTGCCGCGCTGCACCGCAGCGGGGTCGGGCTTGGTGCCCGCCACCTGCGCGCTGGTCTCGGAGGGCAGCGATTTGAGATAAACGCCCATGGCGAACAGATCCTCATGGTTGAGGTGCTGGGTGCTGTGATGGATGACCTCGGTCATGCCGCCCGCCACGGTGTAATTTTGGGCGCTGCCCGTTTGCAGCAACAGCGCGAAGTCCTGCGCGCTGAGGGTTTTCTGCAGACAGGCGCTGCGCAGATTGCTCGCGTACCAGTGTTCCACCGTACCGCCGGTGAGATAGAGCTTGCCGTTCGGCCCGTTGGCGCTGAGCGCTTTTTCCTGGAAGAACAGCCCGCGCGGAGTATGGCAGGCGCCGCAATGCCCCAACCCTTCGACCAGATAAGCGCCGCGGTTCCACTGCGCGCTCTGCTTGGGATCGGGTTTGAACACAGTGTCGCGCACGAACAGCCAGTTCCAGACGGCCAGCGGCCAGCGGATGGTCATCGGCCACACCATGTCGGGCTTGCGGTTGGGCGTGGGGTTTGGCGCCACGCCCTGCATGAAATAGGCATACAGCGCGTGCATGTCCTGCGGCGTGACGCGCGCGTACGACGGGTACGGCATGGCCGGGTAGAGGTATTTGCCGCCCGGCGCCACGCCGTGGCGCACTGCGCGGTCGAACTGTTCGAAGCTGTAATTGCCGATGCCGTGCGTCTTATCCGGGGTGATGTTGGAGGAATAGATCGCGCCCATGGGCATGACCATCTTCAGACCGCCGACAAAGGGTTTGCCGCCCGGCGCCGTATGGCAGGCCACGCAATCACCCGCGCGGGCCAGATACGCGCCGCGCTGCACCTCCTGATCGGAAAATTTGGCCGCCACCGCCAGACCACATTGCGCGGCCAGCAGCCCGGCCAGCATGACACGCCACCCCATCTTCTTGTTCATACCCGTTCCTTTTCGGCGCTGCGATGAAATAGTTTGCAGCGCAACAATCTGTAATCAGGTTACGAGCCGTAGCGGCCTTAAGGGTTGATACAGGCCAAAGGACTGCGACACTGTGTCGCAACCCGCGCCCAGCGACGGGCAGACAGGCGGTGAACGGGTTGACCTGCTGCAGAGCCGGGTGCAGGCTCTTATATTGCACTCGCACGGCAAACAGAAACTCGTCGCGCGAATCCAGCGTGAGGGTGGTGATGTAAAAACACTTGATCCACGACAGCGCCAGCCCGGGCACGTCGCGCAGGCAGAACGCCAGCGCGACGACCGCAGCCAACCGCGGCGCTTCAGCGCAGCAGCGCTGCGAGGGCCAGTAACAAAGCCACGGCGCCTAGGCCCAGCGCGAGTGCGGCCCAGCGCTGCTGTTTGCGCTGCGCCTCGGCGAGTTGCAGGCCGGCCTGCTCCAGCGCGGTGACCGTGGTTTGCAGTTGCTGTGCGAGCGCGCGCACGTGTTCGGCGTTGTGAGTCACCGCCGTCTGCAATTCCTCGATCTGCTTCTGCTGCGAATCGGCTGCCTCTTTGTCTGACTTGCGTTGCTTGAACACCGGCAACGCAAGCTTCGCCACCGATTCGATGTAGGGCAGCGCGGCGGCGACGGCCGTCATCCAGGTTGCAGGCATCAGAGCTGCGCCACGTTGAAGGTATCGCAGACCTGCGCCTGCTTTTGCGGCCGGTCATCGCCCACAAGCCCGCCCCGCCCGCCGGGCCTAGGCCCGGAAGCCCGCTGATCTTCGATGTTGTCGCTGCGTCTGCCGTTTTTCCAGAGCATGATGCGCCCTCCCTAAAACCCAGATTGTCCATTATCCGGGGCTTCGCCCCTACACGGCGCTGGCGGTCGGTTTGGGGCGTCTTTGCCCTCGAGCTTCGCGCCCATAACGGCGGCTATGGGCTTGTCGCGCAGGGGCTAATCCATCCCCCACCTCGTTCAGGAGAGCGTCACACGGTTTTTCGTCAACAAGTTCTCGCGCTGGCACTGGCTGCCGGTTCGCTTGCCGCAGCAAGCTTTGCGCATGCTGAGTCCACCATCAAGATCGATGGGTCTTCCACTGTTTACCCCGTGACCGAGGCCGTCGCTGAGGAATTTCAAAAGGCCAAGAAAAACGCCGTCAAGGTGACCGTGGGCATTTCCGGCACGGGCGGCGGGTTCAAGAAGTTTTGCCGCGGCGAGACCGACATCTCCGACGCGTCGCGCCCCATTCTGAAAAAGGAAATGGAAGCCTGCGCCAAAGAAGGCATCAAGTACATCGAGCTGCCGGTGGCATTTGATGCGCTGACCGTGGTCGTCAATCCCAAGAACAATTGGGTCAAGCAAATGACGGTCGCCGAACTCAAAACCATGTGGGACCCGGCCGCTCAGGGCAAGGTCACCGACTGGAAACAGGTCAATTCGGCCTGGCCTGACAAACCGCTCAAACTGTATGGGCCGGGCGCCGATTCGGGCACCTTCGACTACTTCACCGAAGCCGTCGTGGGCAAGGCCAAATCTTCGCGCGGTGATTACACCGCCTCTGAAGACGACAACGTGCTGGTGCAGGGGGTCTCACGCGACGTGGACGCGCTGGGCTACTTCGGCATGGCCTACTACGAAGAAAACAAGGGCAAGCTCAAGGCCATCCCTATCGTCAACCCGAAGGGCAAGGCGGTGATGCCGTCTATCGAGGCGGTGATGGCGGGCGAATACGAGCCGCTGGCGCGTCCGATTTTCATCTATGTCAACGCCAAGTCGCTTGACAAGCCGGAAGTCAAGGAATTTGTCGAGTACTACCTCAAGCATGGCGGCGAGCTGGCCAAGGAAGTGAAGTACGTTCCGCTGAGCGCTTCCGACTACAAGCACGCGCTCGATAACCTGGCCAAGCGCAAGACGGGCACCGGCTTCGGCGGCGAAGCTGAGGTCGGCGTGAAGGTATCGGATCTGCTTAAGCGCGATCCCAAGGAGTAAGTCTCCTCCAGTGCGAGGCCTTCGCAGGCGTCCGCTGTTGCGGACGCCTGCGGTTTTTCATCTGACTGAAATGTCATGAGTGTGACTGCTCCCCTCTCCCCTCCCATTGAGCCGGCACGATCCGTCGGCGTGAGTGACCGCTTGAGGCGCAAGGCCTCGCGCAATGTGCGTGAGCGCTTCATCGAAGCCGTGCTGTTTGCGGCCGCTTCGATTTCCGTGTTCACCACGGCGGCCATTGTCTACATCCTGGTATCCGAATCCTGGGTGTTCTTCCAGCATGTACCGCTGAAAGACTTTCTGTTCGATACCCAGTGGACGCCGCTGTTTGATGATGCGCACTACGGCATCATGGTGCTGTTATCGGGCACGATCACCAGTTCGACCGTAGCGTTGCTCGTGGCCCTGCCTCTGGGAACGATCATCGCCATTTATCTCTCCGAATTCGCCCGCCCTTGGGTGCGCGAGGTCGCCAAGCCCTTTCTGGAGTTGCTCGGCGGCGTGCCCACCATCGTGTATGGCTACTTCGCACTGGTCTTTCTCACGCCGCTGCTGCAGTTGATCTACCCAGAACTGCCGGGCTTCAACCTGCTGTCAGCGGGCCTCATCATGGGCATCATGATCATTCCCTACGTCGCCTCGTTATCGGAAGATGCGATGCGCTCGGTGCCGATGTCGCTGCGTGAAGGCTCCTATGCCATGGGCGCAACCCGCCTGCAAACCGCGTTGCGAGTGGTGGTGCCCGCGTCGGTGTCGGGCATCGCCTCGGCTTACATCCTGGGCATCTCGCGCGCGGTGGGGGAAACCATGATTCTGGCCGTTGCGGCCGGCATGCAGCCGAATCTGACTTTCAATCCGACAGAGTCTGGGGCGACGATCACCTCCTACATCGTGCAAGTGGCGCTGGGCGATTTGCCGCATGGCTCCATCGGCTATCAGACGATCTTTGCGGCGGGCCTGACCTTGATGCTGCTGACCCTGACCTTCAACATACTTGGCTACTGGCTGCGCAAGCGCTTCCGTGAGGTGTACTGACATGATGCAAAGCCAAGATCTGCAAGCCATCCGGGCGCTCATTGGCAAGGCCAAGCGGCGCGATGCGCTTTTCGGCGTGATCGGCATTCTGTCGCTCATGATTGGCGTCATGACGTTTTCGGTGCTGTTCATCGACATGGCCCGCCAAGGCATGAGCCGACTCGACCCCGAGTTCTTCACCAACTTTCCCTCGCGCCGCGCCGCACACGCCGGCATTCTTTCGGCCTGGGTGGGCACCATGCTGGTGATGCTGGTGACCGCGCTGGCCGCCATCCCGCTGGGCGTGGCCGCCGGCGTTTACCTTGAGGAATATGCGCGCAAGAACTGGGTGACCGACATCATCGAGATCAACATCACCAACCTCGCCGGGGTGCCGTCGATCATTTACGGCCTGCTGGCGCTGGGCCTGTTCGTCTACCAGTTCGGCTTCGGACAGAGTATCTTGTCCGCTGGGCTGACGCTGGCGCTGCTCATCCTGCCGGTCATCATCGTTGCCACCCGCGAAGCCATCCGCGCCATTCCGCAGATGATCCGCGAAGGCGCCTATGCCTGCGGGGCCAGCACATGGCAGACGGTTCGCGACCATATCCTGCCCTACTCCAGCACCGGCATTCTCACCGGCGTGATCATCGGCATGGCGCGCGCCATCGGCGAGACGGCACCCATCATCACCATCGGGGCGCTGACCTTCATCGCTTTCCTGCCGCCCGCGCCCTTCACCGGCGATCCGCCAGCCGGTCTGTTCGATTGGCTGTTCTCGCCCTTCACGGTCATGCCCATCCAGATGTTCAACTGGACCTCGCGGCCCGAGGCGGCGTTTCAGGTCAACGCGGCAGCGGCCGGCTTTGTTCTCGTGCTCATGACCTTGTTGATGAACGGTGCCGCGATCTGGCTACGTTATCGCCTGCGCCGCAACATCAAATGGTGAACCGTCTTCGCTTTTTTCTCCACGCCTCGCGCCATGAATCAGACTACCGCCATCAATATGCCGGACACGCCGCCCCCGCCGACGAAGGCCGAGTGCCGCAATTTCAATTTCCACTATGGCGATTTTCATGCCATCAAAAACATTTCCATGCCGATCTACGATCAGCGGGTCACGGCGCTGATCGGGCCTTCCGGCTGCGGCAAATCCACCTTGCTCCGGGCCTTCAATCGCATGCACGATCTCTATCCTGGCAACCGCTATCAGGGCGAGATCATCATGCAGCCGGACAACACCAATCTGCTGTCGCCCGAAGTCGACCCCATCGAGGTGCGCATGCGCATTTCGATGGTGTTCCAGAAGCCCAATCCGTTCCCGAAAAGCGTGTTCGAAAACGTCGCCTACAGCCTGCGGGTGCGGGGTATGCGCAACCGCAGTGAAATCGCCGACCGGGTTGAACACGCCCTCAAGGACGCAGCCCTGTGGGACGAAGTGAAAGACCGGCTCGAAGACCTCGGCGCCAACCTGTCTGGCGGCCAGCAGCAGCGTCTTTGCATCGCCAGGGCGCTGGCTTCCGATCCCGAAATTCTGTTGTTCGACGAGCCGACCTCTGCGCTCGATCCGATCGCCACCGCCAGCATCGAAGAGCTGGTCACGCAACTGCGCGAAAAAGTGACCATCCTGATCGTCACCCACAATATGCAGCAAGCGGCGCGCATCTCCGACTACACCGGCTATATGTACCTGGGCGAGTTGGTCGAATTCGGCCTGACCGATCAGATTTTCCTCAAGCCCAAGAGCAGCCAAACCGAGGGTTACATCACGGGGCGCTTCGGCTGATGCCAAGCACCTCAAGCCAAGCACCAAGCCGCGCCTCGCGCGCTTGACAGGGCACGGGCGGCCCCAGCCCTGAGACCACCCGCCGCCCGCGAAGGCTACACACCGACGGGCGTTTTGCTCACGGCCGCAGCCTCGTCAGTTTTCACCTGCCGCCACTGCTGCATCAAGCGATCCCACTGCGGCAGCACTTGCGCCAGATGGCGCTGCTTGATGTGGCCGTAGCCACGGATGCCGTCTGGCAGACGGGCGATCTGCGTGGCGAGCTGCAGACGCTCGGGCGGGCTGTTGGCGTCGAGGCCGCGCAGCAATTCGGCAATCGTCTCGCGGTATTGACCGATCAGGGCGCGCTCCTGCTTACGTTCTGCGGTATGGCCGAAGGGGTCGAGCGCGGTGCCGCGCAGCACCTTGAGCGGGGCCAGCAGCTTGAAGGCCACGCCCATCCAGGCGCCGAATTCGCGCTTGAGCAGTTCGCCCTTGGCATTGCGTTTGCTCCACAGTGGCGGTGCAAGGAAGTAATGGCGTTTGAAATCGCCTTCGAACTGCTGTTGCAGTTGTTTTGCAAACGCCGGGTCGGACTGCAGCCGGGCGACTTCGTACTCGTCCTTGTACGCCATGAGCTTGAACAGATGGCGCGCCACGGCCTCGGTCAGCGCAGTGGACTTGAGCCGCGCTTCGGCGGCACGCACCTGCGAAACGAAGTCGGCAAACTGCTGGGCGTAGGCGGCGTTCTGGTAGCCGGTGAGGAACTCCACCCGGCGCTGAATGATTTCGTCCAGGCTGGGGCGCTTGACCAATTGAATGACTTGCTCAGCGGCACTCAGCGCGGCGATGCCTTGCGGATCGTGCGCCGCATGGCGGCCCCATTCGAACGCTGCCTTGTTCTTCTCGACCTGCACCGCGTTGAGCTCGATGGCGCGCATCAGCGCGGCATGGCCCAGCGGCACCCAGCCCTTCTGCCAGGCGAAGCCCAGCAGCATGGGGTTGGCGTAAATGGCATCGCCCAGCAACTTCTCGGCGGCACGAACGCAGTCGAATCCCGCAACACGGCTGGCGCCAGCAGCCTGCTCAATGGTCTTGTGGCAGGCGGCGTCGGGAAACTGCCAATCGGGGTTGTGGACGAAGGCGGCGGTGGGCGTGCTGTGGGTGTCGAGCGCGATGTGGGTGCGTCCTTCGCGCACGCGCGCCAGAGTTTCACGGTCGGCGGTGACGATGGGGTCGCAACCGAGAATCAGCTCGGCCTCGGCCGTGCCGACGCGGGTGGTGACGATCTGCTCGTGGTCGTTCTCGATCAGCACATG
>CALBRU010000409.1 GCA_937927695.1 uncultured Thiomonas sp.
GGCTCGGCTGGCAACGGCCCGCTGCATCTGCTTCGCCGTTATCGCTTGCAGTGGCAGCCCTTCCCGCGGGATCAATACCCCTATCAATATGCCGGCGACTGGCAGCAGACCCGTCACTTCTATCCGAACAGCGTGGTCATCGGCCCGCGCGGTCAGCACGCCTATGTGACCGGGATGCTGGCCAACAGTCTGGCGCGTATCGACCTGCAGACTGGAGTGACCCACTATCTCAACGTGGGCAGCTACCCCTTCGCCGTCACTCTGGCCGATGGCGGCAAACGGCTGGTGGTGAGCAACTGGGGCGGCAATGGCGTGACCGTCATCGACCGCGCAGCCTGGAAGGTGCTGGGCGCAGTGCCCACAGGCCCGGTGCTCGGTCCGCGCAGCGGCGCGGCCGGCGCCCATCCCACCGCGCTGGCGGCGCAGCCCGACTCACCGAACGTCTGGGTGGCCGACGCCAACCTCGACCGCCTCGTCGCGGTGAACACGCAGACCCTCAAAGTCGTGCGGGTGATCGACGACAGCCCCTACCCCGGCGCGCCGCCCGGCTCTTACCCGGACGCGCTGGCGGTGTCGCAAGGCAAGTTGTTCGTTGCCAACGCGGGCAATAACGATGTCGCGGTGTACGACCTCGCCAGCCGCAAACGCATCGCCCTCATTCCAACGGCTTGGTATCCCACGTCGTTGGCGGTACAAGGCAACGCCCTGTACGTTGCCAACGCCAAAGGCATGGGTAGCGGGCCGAACATCCACCATCAATGGGTGGGCAATTTCATGCAGGGCGTGCTGCAACGCATCGACCTGCGCGAGCTGCCCACACACGGCCCGGCCTGGACGCAAGCTGCCTTGTCGAACAACGGCTTCAGCGCCGCGCAGCGTCAGCAACTGGCGTCCGACAACGTCAAGGCCGCGGCCTGGCTGCGTGGCCACATCAAGCACGTCGTGTTCATCCTGCGCGAGAACAAGACCTTTGACGAAGACCTCGGCAAGTACACGGCAGCAGGCCATTGGGCCGACCCTGCGCTCAACCTCTACGGCCCGCGCGAGCTGCCCAACCTCTACCGCATGGCCGATCTTGGCGCGCTGTTCGTCAATTTCTACGCCGATGGTGAAGTGACCTCGCAAGGCCATCAATGGACGACCGCCGGATCAGACTCCGACTTCCTTCAGCGCACTTGGCCGTTGTACTACTCCAATCGCGGCTATATCGCCAATTCGGGTTGGACGCAGTCGCTCGCACCCGGCGCCAGCGATGCGCGCAACCCCTACGCGATCTACAAAAATCTCTCCGCGCTCGGGCATTGGAGCAACCCCTGGATCACCTACCCGGCCCGGCTGTTCCTGTTCAACGATCTGCTCGCACACAAAGTGAGTTTCGAGGACTTTGGCGAGTTTGCCTCGCGCAACAAAATCGGCGACATCTCGCCTGCACTGCGCGCCCATCTGGCTATGGACTACCCGGCCTGGGATCGCCTCATCCTTGACACCGACCGCGCCAAAGTCGTGGACAACTGGCTGCGCCATCACCCCTTGCCGCGCGTGCTCTACATCTGGCTGCCCGACGACCACACCGCCGGCCACCACCCCTGCCTGCCCAGCCCCGACAGCTATGTGGCCAACAATGATCTGGCCACCGCCCAAGTCATCCACGCCCTGTCCAAACTGCCGGGCTGGAAGCACACCCTGGTGCTGCTGACCGAGGACGACGCGCAGTCGGGCGCCGATCACATCGACGCCCACCGCACCTTCGCCGTCGCCGCCGGGCCGTGGGTCAAGCCCGGCGTGCGGGTCACGCAGCACCTTTCGCAGGTCGATCTGCTGCGCACCATCGAAACCGTGGCCGACATTCCGCCGATGTCGCAATGGGACGCCAACGCTCATGTGCTTTCCGGCATCTGGCGCAGCACACCCGATACCGCGCCCTACCCCGTGCTGCCGTCTCAAGTGCCGATGCAGCGCAACCCCGGCGTCTGCCCGGCCGACGCCCCTTTTCGCGCACTGCCTGAAGTCGTGGTGCCGGGTGTCGGCCATGTGGCCCAGAGCGCTTCGCCCCCCGCTCACAGCTATACCCCAACCGCTTTGCTCAAGGTCTCCGGCCCCGAGCAGATGCGGCAGGAATGGCTGGCCAGCAGAGGCCCAGCGGCCTACGCCGCCATGCTTGCGCATGTGCAAGCCCTGGCCAAAGCACAGCGGCGACCTGTTTCCAGCCTGATTGCCGGTCAGGACGACGACTGAAATCGATTCACCCCGAAACGCCATTCAAACCCATCTTACGAGGCCCCGAAAGGGGCCTTTTTCATGGCACGAAATCCCGCGTCTGCAGAAATACAACGTCATCGTTCTGACACATGAATTCAACAGATTTTCACATCGTGTCTCAAAAATAACGAGTCCTTTCCCCCTTCTGCAACCACCATGAAACCCGCCGTGCATTGCCCATCACAAAACCCACTCAAGCGATCAAACCTCAAACTCGCCGTCGCCCTCTCACTGGCATTCGGCGCCGCAGCGCAAGCCCCCGCGCAAACCAGTCTGGGCGAAGTGCAGGCGCAAGGACAGACCAGCGCCACAAAACCGGGGGACAGCTTTTTCCTGAAAGCACCATCGGGCACGGTGACCTCCATCCCCGAAAAACAGCTCAACACCATCCAGCAGTTCAACCCTGAGGCCACACAGGCTCAAACCGAAATCACTGCCGGTCAGTTTCAGTCGCTCGACCCCACCGACTCGTTCACCCGCGGGCTGGAAAACATGCCCAATGTGGTCGTGAGCAGCGATGGCGACAGCATGAACGGCGACACGGTTTACATCAACGGCTTCGGACAGAATCTCATCAACTGGACGCTCGACGGCATACCGCTGAACGACAACGACAGCTACGCCTTCTACACCAACGAGTTCATCCCCACGCGCTTGATCGCGGGGACGCGCTATTTTCCGGGAGCCGCTTCAGCCGCCATTCCGGGCCTTGCCGCATTTGGCGGCTCGGTCGAGACCTATTCGCTAAACCCGAGCGCCAAACCTTCCGTTTCCCTGCTCGGCGGATACGGCTCCTTCGGCAAATACAACTTCGGCACCCTGGTCAACTCCGGTCTGCTCGGCGCCAACAGCGGCGCCCCGACTTCGCTGTGGTTCTACGCGAACAAAACCCATAGCGACGGCTATTTCGACAATACTCCCAGCGACCAGAAGCAATACCTGTTCAAGAGCGTGACCCAACTCGGCACCGGCGCGCTGACCCTGTTCTACACCCAGAACAACCAGAAGTTCAATTACTACGGCGGCTGCACCAAGGCCGACTACGCCAAATATGGCGACACCTGCAACGTCTACCGCGGCAACCCGGTGGTCAACGGCAAACAAAACGGCCTCTCGCCCACCTACAACTACAACCAGTATCAAAACTGGCTGACCTACGCCAAATACGAAGCCACCTTCGGCAAGGTCACTGTCTCCAACCAGCTTTATTACTACCGGGGCAACGGCTACGGTGGCGGCGCCTACACCAACAGCGCCTACAACCTGCTGCAGCCCAGCGGCGTGTATGGCTCGGTCAAGGCGCCCGCGGGCGGGCTGTTCATGTCGCATGGCATCAACGACACCCGGCGCTGGGGCAATATTTTCAAGTTGACCACGCCCCTCACCGACAGCCTGGGGCTGGAAGCTGGCATCTGGTTCAACAAGAACGACACCACGCACGACAGCCAGTTCATCAGCAGCACCACAGGCCAGTATCTGGGTTCGGTGTACAAAGAGCCGGTCTCGACCAAGCTCTACGAGCCGTATTTCAACTTTACCTTCAAACCCACCGACCGCCTGACCCTGCAGGCCGGACTGAAATACCTCAAGACCGAGCGCGACTTCATCGACTATGCGGCAGTCGCCAAATCCAAGGGCGCTGCGGGGCAGTACAGCTCCAGCTTCTCGACCACCATGCCCTCTCTCGGCGTGAACTACAAGCTGACACAGGGTATCAACGTCTACGCCAACTACACCCGCAACAGCAATCCGCCGCAATACAACCAGTACTACACCGGCACCTATAACCCCGATCTCGCCCCGCAGAAGGCTACGACCTACGACGCTGGCGTGATCTACGACTTCGGCATGTGGAGCGGCGGCGTGGATGTATTCCGCGTCAACTTCGACGACTACATCCAGAGTTTCCGTTACACACCGCCCGGCGCCACCCAGTCCATTTCCATTTTGGCCAACGTGGGCAAGGCTGTGAATGAGGGCATCGCCTGGCAGAACAATTTCCAGATCGACAAAAACTGGTCGGCCTACGCCAACCTGGGGCTGCTCAACGCGCAGTTCACCTCGGCCAAGGTGCCCATGCCGTATTCGCCGCACTCCACGATGGCGCTGGGCGGCATCTACACCGTCGGTCCGTGGCGAGCCAAACTGGGCGTGCGTCACACCAGCGAGGCCTACTGGACGGACTTCAAGTCCCCCATTCCGGCGCACACCATCGCCGATGCCTCGCTGCGCTACACCTGGAAGGGCGGCGACACGGTGCGCGGCTTGGGTCTGCAAAAAGTCAGCGTGGGCTTCAACGTGAACAATCTGTTCGACAAGCGCTACATCACCAAATACAACACCGGCTATCCGGGCAGCGCAAAAGACCCGCTCATCAAATACAACCTGCCACGCAGCTACTACCTCAGCCTGGAGGCGCAGTTCTGATGGGCGCGGCGCCGAAAACCTCGCTGATCCCTCCGACCCGCCGCGCATTCTTGCGGGGCGGTTTGGTGACTTCCGCGCTGCTGGCCACCGGGCAATGGCCCTTTCCTGCGGCTTGGGCAGAACCAGCAGATCCTGGTGCACTCTACGCCGGGCCGATGCAGGGCTATGTGGCCGCACGTTCTGCCGTCATCTGGGTGCAGACGCCCGGCGCAGCCGAAGTGGCGCTGGAGTATGCCCCAGAGAATCAGCCCGGCGAGAAAAAGCGCGCCGCGTCGGTTCGCACCCATGCGGCAGGGCAGTTCTGCGCTCATCTGGTCATGGACAATCTCTCTCCCGGAACGCGCTACCGCGCTGTGGCCTTGGTCAATGGCAAACCGGCTGCGAATCGCACCATCGTCGTGCGAACGCAGCCCATCTGGCAGTTTCGTTCACCGCCGCCCGATGTCACCCTCCTGACTGGTTCTTGCGCGTATCTGAACGACCCGCTGTTCGACCGCCCGGGCAAGCCCTACGGCGGGGGCTACGAAATCTATGAGCCGATGGCGCAGGAAGGGGCCGATCTGATGGTGTGGCTGGGCGACAACCTCTATTACCGCGAGGTTGATTGCCAGAGCCCGCAAGGCATGGCGCTGCGCTACCGCCAACAGCGCGGCTTCGCCCCGCTGGATGCGTTTTTACGCTCCACCCCGCAGGTGGCGATCTGGGACGACCACGATTACGGCCCGAACGACAGCGATGCGAGTTTCGAGTTCAAGAACGCCTCGCTCGATCTGTTCAAGACCTACTGGGCCAATCCGACCTATGGCGTTGGCGACGTCGCCGGAGTATTCACCAAGACCAGCATCGCCGATGCCGATATTTTTCTGCTCGATGATCGTTGGTGGCGCAGCGCCGATGCCACCAGCCCAGGTGACCACGGCAAGGTGATGTTCGGCCCGGCGCAGATGCGCTGGCTGCGCAACGCCTTGCTGTCCTCGCGCGCGCGCTTCAAGATCGTCGCCGCTGGCGGCCAGTTTTTCAACGACGACGACGCTTACGAGGGCTGGAACCAGTTTCCCGAGGAACGCGCCGCATTTCTCGGCTGGCTGCAGCAATACCGCATCCCCGGCTTGCTGTTTCTCTCTGGAGATCGGCACATCACCGAGCTGATCCGGTATCCGCGTCCGGCCTACGGCGGCAAGCGCGACTATCCCCTGATGGAGTTCACCTGCTCACCGCTGAATTCCGGGCCAGCCAAAGGCGACGGCAATCCCAACCGCGTACCCGGCACGCTAGTCGCCGAGCGCAACTACGGCGTGCTCAAATTCAGCGGCGAGGGCAAGGAGCGGCGGCTGGAACTGCAAGCGAAGAACGTCGATGGCAAGCTGCTGTGGTCTCAAACCCTGGCGCTGGCCGATCTGGGCTGGAGCTAGGGCCTGCCGCCTCACCACGACGCCTCGCGCTCCGGGGTGGCGCTGATGCGGTGGATCGAGAGGTCGGCGCCGTTGAATTCCTCTTCGGCGTCGAGGCGGATGCCGAGGGTCTTTTTCAGCACGCCATAGACCACAAAGCCGCCGATCAGGGCCACTGTGATGCCCATCAGCGTGCCGACGATCTGCGAGGCCAGCGATACCCCGCCCAGCCCGCCCAGCGCCTTCATACCGAAAATGCCTGCGGCGATGCCGCCCCAGGTGCCGCACAGGCCGTGCAGCGGCCAGACGCCCAGCACGTCGTCGATCTTCCAGCGGTTTTGCGTCAGGGTGAACATCCAGACGAACAGCGCCCCGGCTACCGCGCCGACCACCAAAGCGCCCAGCGGATGCATCACGTCCGAGCCCGCGCACACCGCCACCAAACCGGCCAGCGGCCCGTTGTGCAGAAAGCCGGGGTCGTTCTTGCCCGCGGCCAGCGCCGCCAGCGTGCCGCCCACCATGGCCATGAGCGAGTTCACCGCCACCAGACCGCTGATCTGGTCGAGCTTTTGCGCGCTCATCACGTTGAAGCCGAACCAGCCCACGATCAGAATCCACGAACCCAGCGCCAGAAAGGGAATGGACGAGGGCGGATGTGCCGACATCTGCCCATTGGCGTGGTAGCGGCCGCGCCGGGCGCCCAGTAGCAGCACGGCGGGCAGGGCAATCCAGCCGCCCATGGCGTGCACCACCACCGACCCGGCGAAATCGTGAAATTGCGCGCCAAAAGTGGATTGCAGCCACTCCTGAATGCCCAGATTGCCGTGCCACACAATGCCCTCGAAAAACGGGTAGATGAAAGCGACGATGGTGAAGGTGGCGATAAGCTGGGGCCAGAACTTGGCGCGCTCGGCAATGCCGCCGGAGATGATGGCGGGAATGGCCGCAGCAAAAGTCAGGAGGAAGAAAAAGCGGGTCAGCTCGTAGCCATGATCGCGGGTGAGCACCTCATCGCCCACGAGAAAATGATGGCCGTAGGCGATGCCGTAGCCGATCAGAAAATAGGCAATCGCCGAGACGGAAAAGTCGGTGATGATTTTGGAGAGCGCGTTGACCTGGTTTTTCTTGCGCACCGTCCCCAGTTCAAGAAAGGCGAACCCGGCGTGCATGGCGAGCACCAGAATGGCGCCGAGAAGGATGAACAACACATTTCCGCTGGAGGCGTTTTGCACGGTTGGGGTTCCTGATAAGAGTCAGACGCACAAAAATAGCAAACTCCGTGCCCATAAAGAGCGCAGGACGCCCTTGTTTGGTTCACAACCGCTCACAAACTGCGCATTTTCGGTGCATGACAGGGCTCGGCTCGCACCATATCAAGGCGTTACGCACCGTATTAGGGCGCATCAATCGGGACAGCCGCTTGCTTAGAATGGCAGGCTAGTTGTTTCTCCTGCCGTTTCCATTCGAGAACGTCCATGCCTTTCAAAGTCAAACCTTACGTTTCTGAAGTGACGCATTTCATCCAGGATCTGAAGCACAGCGATCCGCAGCTCGAGGCCAAGCAAAAAGAAGGGCGTGCCCGGCTTTGGGACAAACCGCAGAACCCCGAGCTGACCCGGGAATTCCAGGCTGCCCGCGTGCCGCAGAAAGCCTACGTTTACGGCAGCCACTAAAGACTCCATGCCCGACGCCGCGCAGGACGCCGCGCTGATGTCCCCGGAGGTGGACAGCACCCCGGCCACGGTGGACGGCATGGCGGTGGCGCGGCTGTATGGCGAGCCGCTGTTCGAGCTGCCGCAGGATCTCTACATCCCGCCCGACGCGCTCGAAGTCTTTCTCGAAGCGTTTGAAGGGCCGATGGATCTGCTGCTCTACCTCATCCGCAAGCAGAACTTCAACATCCTCGACATTCCGCTGGCGCAGGTCACGGCGCAGTATCTGAGCTATGTCGAGCAGATCCGCCGACACAATCTGGAGTTGGCCGCCGAGTATCTGCTGATGGCGGCCATGCTCATCGAGATCAAGTCGCGCATGTTGCTGCCGCGGCCGCCCACCGAGCCCGGCGCCGAGCCCGAAGACCCCCGCGCCGAACTCGTGCGCCGCCTGCTGGAGTACGAACGCTTCAAGCTCGCCGCGCAACAACTCGACGCTCTGCCCGTGCTCGGACGCGATTTCTGGCGCGCGCAGGTGCTGTTCGACCGCGACGCCGCGCCGCGCCTACCCGACGTGACGGCCGACGAGTTGCAGCAGGCCTGGAGCGACATTCTCAAGCGCGCCAAGCTGCATACGCACCACAAGATCACCCGCGAGCAACTTTCGGTGCGCGATTACATGAGCCGCGTGCTGCGCCAGTTGCAAGGCAAGCGCTTCCTCGAATTTCACGAACTGTTCGACCCCGCACAGGGCGTGCCCGTCGCCGTGGTCACACTGGTGGCGCTGCTCGAACTCACCCGGGAAGCGCTGGTGGAAATCACCCAGGCCGAAGCCTTCGCCCCGCTGTATGTGCGGCTGGCTTACACCCCGAGTTGATGTCGCCAGGCTGGGAATCGAACGCTCGTTCGCAAAAACCAACCCGGCGCGGGCATAATTCGCCGGTTTCCACCTGAGCTCAAGCCATGTCAGCAGACTCTCCCGCCCCCTACGGCGCTCCATCCCGCAGTGATAGCGCCCCGCGCAAACCGCTCACCCTGCACCGCCTGCGCGCCATGCGTGAGGCCGGTGAAAAAATCGCCATGCTCACCGCTTACGACGCGGCCAGCGCCAGCCTGCTCGACGCCGCCGGGGTCGATTGCCTGCTGGTGGGCGACTCGCTGGGCATGGTGATGCAGGGCCACAACTCCACCCTGCCCGTCACGCTCGAACAGATGGTGTATCACACGCAGTGCGTGGCGCGCGGCAATCGCAGCGCCTGGCTCATTGCCGATCTGCCCTTCGGCAGCTACCAGGGCGGAGTCGAGCAAGCCGTGGCCAGCAGCGTGGCACTGATGCAGGCCGGTGCGCAGATGGTCAAGCTCGAAGGCGGCGGCTGGACCGCGCCCGTCATCGCCGCCCTCGTGGAGCGTGGCATTCCCGTCTGCGCCCACCTCGGCCTCACGCCGCAGAGTGTGCACGCGCTCGGCGGTTACCGAATTCAGGGCCGCGACGCGCAATCGGCCGACACCCTGCGCCGTCATGCGGCCGAAGTTGGCGCTGCGGGCGCGGCCATGCTGGTGCTCGAACTCGTGCCCTCCGATGTGGCGGCGCAAATCAGCGCGGCCTATCCCGGCATCACCATCGGCATCGGCGCGGGCGCGCGCACCCATGGCCAAGTGCTGGTGCTGCACGACATGCTCGACATCACCCGCGGCCCCAAGCCGCGTTTCGTGCGCAACTTCATGCTGGGCGCGCCCAGCCTTCTCGACGCCGTGCGCGGCTATGTTGAAGCCGTCAAGCAAGGCACGTTCCCCGACGAAGCCCTGCACGGCTATGCCGCCTGATTCTTCCTCCCGTCCTTGCCCATGCTGACCGTCCATACCGTCGCCGACTTGCGCGCCGCACTCAAGCCGCACCCCGCTTGGACCCTGGTGCCCACCATGGGCAATCTCCACGCCGGGCATCTGGGCCTGATCGCCCGCGCGCGGCAGGAAAACGTCCCGGTGGTGGCGAGCATTTTCGTCAACCGCTTGCAGTTCGGGCCGAACGAAGACTTCGACCGCTACCCGCGCACCCTGCCGCGCGACGCGGCGCTGCTGGCCGACGCCGGCTGCGACCTGCTGTTCGCCCCTGACGAAACCGAGATGTACCCGCAGCCGCAGACCTTCCGCGTGCTGCCCGACCCAGCCCTCGCCGGCATTCTGGATGGCGCCGCCCGCCCCGGCCACTTCGAGGGCGTGGCCACCGTGGTGATGAAGCTGTTCCAGATGGTGCAGCCGCGTCATGCCGTGTTCGGCAAAAAGGACTATCAGCAGTTGCTCCTCATCCGCCGCATCGTCGAGCAGTTCGCCCTGCCCATCACCATCATCGGCCTCGACACCGTGCGCGCCGAAGACGGCCTGGCACTGTCTTCGCGCAATGGCTACCTCACGCCCGAAGAACGCGCGCAAGCACCGCAACTCCAGGCCGCTCTGCGCAGCCTGGCCGAAGACGCCCGCAGCGCGACCACCCCGGAGCAGATTCGCCTGCTCGAACAACAGGCCATGACCCGCCTCGACCAACTCGGCTGGACGCCCGACTACCTCACCCTGCGCCGCCGCGCAGACCTGCAGCCGCCCACCGCGCTCGACCTGAACCAGCGAACGCACTGCGTGGTGCTGGGTGCAGCCCGCCTGGGCCGTACCCGGCTGATCGACAATCTGGAGTGCTAGTGCAGTGTTTCACGCTATCTGGAACATAAAAACGCGCCTTTAGATCGGAAGAGCACACGTCTGAACTCCAGTCACTAGCTTATCTCG
>CALBRU010000410.1 GCA_937927695.1 uncultured Thiomonas sp.
ATGCCGAAGCCTTTGACGCAGCGCTGGCCGATTTTGCCAGCCGCCAGCGTCGTTTCGGTGGCGTTCCCGAGGCCAAATCGCCCGCCGCGGCCTGAGGCGGCGAGCGGCGCATCTGCATCATGTTGCGACAGCGCGTCCTGACCGCCCTGGTGTTGATGGCACTTTTGCTGCCCACCTTGTTCTGGCGCGATCCCCTGCCATTCGCGCTATTGGCGCTGGCGTTTTGTGCTGTGGGCATGGGCGAGTGGGCGCGGCTGGCTGGCTATCAAGGCTTTAGCGTGCTGTCTTTCTGGGCTTTGCTCTGGGCGGCGATTGCGGCGGCCTTGCTCTGGCTACTGCAACAGCAGGCCTGGCAGATGGCTTTAGCCTGGCGCTGGTTCTGGCTGGCCTGCAGCATGGCATGGTTGCTCGCGTTGGGGCTGAGTCTGCCAAAGGCCCGCCTGCCCGTGGCGCTGCGTCATCCTTTGGCGCTCACTCTATTGGGCTTTTTGCTGTTGCAGGCAGCCTGGCTGGCGTTGGTACAACTGCGTGTGCAGGGCGCGCTTTTCATGCTGTCTTTGCTGGCGCTGGTTTGGGTGGCCGATATTGCGGCGTACTTTGGCGGCAGGGCCTGGGGGCGCAGCAAGCTCGCGCCGTCGATCAGCCCTGGAAAGACCCGTGCCGGGGCCTGGACGGCTCTGATCGCCACTCTGTTCTACGCTGCAGTCTGCGTGAGTCTGGCACCTATTTACCCCAATTATTTTTCGCGACTCAACACGCAGTTCGGCGGATTCGGGCTCGCGATTCTGGTCGTCGTGCTGCTGGCGTTTGCCATTGCGGGCGACCTGTTCGAGTCCTTACTCAAACGCGCGGCGGGGCTGAAAGACAGCGGCAAGTTGCTGCCGGGACATGGCGGCGTGCTGGACCGCATCGACGCGCTCTTGCCCGTGCTGCCTTTGGCCTTGCTGCTGTTGGCGCTATGAAAACGGTCACCATTCTCGGCTCTACTGGCTCGATCGGCGCCAATACGCTGGCCGTGCTGGCGCTGCACCCAGAGCAGTTTCGGGTGTTTGCCCTGGCAGCGCACAGCAATGCCGACAAACTGTTCGCGCAGTGTCTCGAATTTCGCCCGAACTACGCCGTGCTCGGCAGTGCGCAGGCGGCCAGCAGCCTGCAGCAACGTTTGTGCGCCGTGCATTGCCCGACGGAAGTATTGAGCGGCCCCCAGGCGCTCGACGACGTGGCGGCCGCGCCCGAAGTCGATCTGGTCATGGCCGCTATCGTGGGCGCCGCCGGTCTGTCGGCCAGCCTCGCCGCGGCCCGTGCCGGCAAGCGGCTGCTGCTGGCCAATAAAGAGTCGCTGGTCGTCGCCGGCGATCTGCTGTTGCAGGCCTTGGCGCAAGGCGGCGGCGATCTCATTCCCATCGACAGCGAACACAGCGCCATTCAGCAAAGTCTGCCTGATGATCGCAGCCGCTGGCAGGCGGACGTGCGCAATATCGTGCTGACCGCTTCGGGCGGGCCGTTTCGCCAGCGCGATGCGCGCACCTTGCATGCGGTCACGCCCGCGGAGGCTTGCGCTCACCCGAACTGGAGCATGGGCGCGAAGATCTCGGTCGATTCCGCCACCATGATGAACAAGGCGCTGGAGGTCATCGAGGCGCACTATCTGTTCGGCATGCGACCCGAGCAGATCGAGGTGCTGATTCATCCCCAGAGCATCGTGCATTCGATGGTCAACTATCACGATGGCTCGGTGATTGCCCAACTCGGGCAGCCCGATATGCGCACCCCTATTGCCTACGGCCTGTCCTATCCCGCCCGCATGGCCTCGGGCGCGCCGTGGCTCGAGCTGGCGCGCGTGGGACGGCTCGATTTCGAACAACCCGATCCCCAGCGGTTCCCAGGTCTGGCCTTGGCCTTTGAGGCGCTGCGCATGCCGGTAGGAGCCTGCGCCGTGCTCAACGCCGCCAACGAAGTGGCCGTGGACGCCTTCCTTCATCAGCTCATCCGGTTCACCGATATTCACCGGATCAATGCGGATTTGCTGGCAAGTGCACAATGCGCGGGCTGTGATTCCCTGGAGGCCCTGGCTGAACTAGACGTCCAGACGCGACTCCAAGCGCAACAGCGTGTCGCGCAAATCTCTCCCTCCGGGCGCGGCGGCGCGGCGCAATTGGCCTGACGCGAAACCATGAACCTGCTCATCACCCTGCTGGCGTTTGCCTTTGCACTCGGCGTGCTCATCACCATCCACGAGTTCGGTCACTACCGTGTGGCCGTGGCGTGCGGCGTCAAGGTGCTGCGGTTTTCCATCGGCTTCGGCAAACCCTTGCTGCGCTGGACGCGAGGCGCCGACAAAACCGAATTCACCCTGGCCTGGATTCCGCTCGGCGGCTATGTGAAGATGCTCGACGAACGCGAGGGCGAAGTGGCCGAGCCCGAGCTGCCGCGCGCATTCAATCGACAAAGTCTGTCCAAGCGCGCGGCCATCGTCGCAGCAGGGCCAGCGGCCAATCTATTGCTCGCTACCCTGCTGTTTGCCCTGGTGGCGTTCGCTGGCGTGCGCGAGCCGGTTGCCATACTGGGCGTGCCGCCGGTTCATTCGGTCGCTGCCGCAGCGGGAGTGCAGGGCGGAGAGCGTGTCTTGGCGGTCTTGCATGACGGCTCGCAGGAGGCCGTGCAGAGCTGGACGGGGCTGCGTTGGACCTTGCTGAACGCTGCGATGAACGGCGACCGTGTCGCGCTCGTTGTCGAACGAAAGGCGGACGGCCCGACGCACCAAATTGCTCTCGATTTTTCTTCGAGTATGCGAGCGGCGGAAAGCGCCGGGTTTCTCACCACCTACGGCCTGCATCTGCAGAGCCCGCCGGCCGAGATTCGCGAAGTGGTCGCAGGCGGGCCGGCGCAGCGCAGCGGCCTGCTTGCGGGCGACCGGATCATCGCAGTGGACGGCAAATCCGTCGCCACGGCAGACGCCCTGATGCGCGCCATTCAATCCTCAAGTGGCAAGCCGATGCAGCTCGAGGTGCGTCGCGACGGCCGCTCTTTCCAAACCCAGTTGCAGGCCAAGCCGGTGCAGGTCAATGGCCAGGCAGTCTGGCGCATCGAGGCCATGCTGGGCGGCGAAATCCCCACGGTAAAAATCGAGCGCAATCCGCTGCAAGCCTTGCAGGACGGCGCGCAGCGCACCTGGGATCTTTCGGCCCTGACCCTCAAGACCCTCGGGCGCATGGTGATCGGCCAAGCTTCGCTGCAAAACTTGAGCGGCCCGGTCACGATTGCCGATTACGCGGGTAAAAGCGCCGAGCTGGGCTGGATGGCGTATCTCAGCTTTCTGGCCGTGGTCAGCGTCAGCCTGGGCGTGCTCAATCTGCTGCCTTTGCCCATTCTGGACGGAGGGCATCTCCTGTATTATGCGTACGAGGGATTGACCCGTCGCAGCGTTTCGCAACGCTGGCAAGAAAGGCTGCAGCAAGGCGGTCTCGTGGTCA
Organism: uncultured Thiomonas sp.; assembly: GCA_937927695.1. Taxonomy (GTDB): domain Bacteria; phylum Pseudomonadota; class Gammaproteobacteria; order Burkholderiales; family Burkholderiaceae_C; genus Thiomonas. The sequence goes on from CALBRU010000410.1 coordinate 3,474, forward strand.
TCGCCATGATGATGGCCATCGCCCTCTACAACGATCTGGTTCGCTTGCTCGGCCAGATGCACTAATCCAGCTCGAGGTCAATTTGAGGTTTTCTCCCGCACTTCGTTGTGCGACGGCGGTTGTGATCGCTGTTGCAGGCGTGCAAGCACACGCAGCTGAATCGTTCACTATCAAGGACAGCCGGGTCGAGGGTCTGCAAAGAACCGAACCGGGCACCGTGTTCAGCTATCTGCCGTTTCGGGTGGGCGAGACCTATACGCCCGAGAGCGGGGCAGCCGCCATTCGGGCCTTGTTCGCCACCGGGCTGTTCAAGAATGTTCGTATAGAAACCGACAACGATGTGGTCACCCTCATCGTCGAGGAGCGCCCGACCATCGCCGGGGTTGAGTTCGCCGGAACCAAGGAGTTCGACAAAAAGGCCTTGACGGCGGCGCTCGCCTCCGTAGGGCTTGCCGAGGCCCGGCCTTACGATCAAGCGCTCATCGATCAGGCCGTACAGGAACTCAAGCAGCAATATCTGGCCAAGGGCTTCTACGGCACCGAGGTGAATGTCACGACCACGCCGCTGCCGCGCAACCGGGTGAACGTGTTGTTCACCGTGGTCGAAGGGCAGATTGCCAAGATTCGTTCCATCCGCGTCGTGGGCAACAAGGTGTTCGGCGAAGGCACGTTGCTGGGACTGTTTACCCTCAGCACGCCGGGTTGGCTGAGCTGGTACACCAAGGACGATCAGTATTCCAAGGCCAAGCTCAATACCGATCTGGAAACCCTGCGTTCCTACTACCAAGACCGAGGCTATCTCGATTTCCGCATCGACTCCACGCAGGTGGCTCTGTCGCCCGACAAAGACGGCATCTACATCACCGTCAACGTGCACGAGGGGCCGAAGTACACCGTGTCTGGCTACCAACTCGCGGGCAACTATCTCGGGCAGGACAATGAATTTCGCGCGTTGGTCAAACTCAAACCGGGCGAGACTTACAGTGCGCAGGCGCTCAACGAGAGCGTCAAGGCCATTACCAATCAGTTCGGCGTGTATGGCTATGCCTTCGCCCGGGTCGAGGCCAAACCGGTGATCGATCGTCAGACGGATCAGGTTTCCTTCACCATCACTGCTGATCCGGGCAAGCGCATCTATGTACGCCGCATCGATATTGCGGGCAACACCCGCACGCGCGACGAAGTCATTCGCCGTGAATTCCGGCAATTCGAAGACTCCTGGTACGACTCCGACCGCATCAAACTCTCGCGCGATCGGGTGGACCGTCTGGGCTACTTCAAGGGAGTAACGCTGCAGCCGCGTGAAGTGCCGGGCACCAACGATCAGGTCGATCTCGACACGAACGTGGAGGAGAAGCCTACGGGCAGCCTGTCTCTGGGCGTGGGCTTTTCGAGTGCCGACAAGTTGTCGTTCAACGCCGGCATCAGCCAAGACAATATTTTTGGTAGCGGCAACAACCTCGCGGTCGACTTCAACACGTCGAGCTATTACCGCACGCTGTCGGTGTCGAGCACCAATCCGTACTTCACCGAAGACGGCATTAGCCGTACGGTGAATGCGTATTACCGCACCATCCAGCCCTACACCAGCCAGGGTAGCAATTACAAGATTGTCACGCCGGGGTTCAACCTTCAGTTCGGCATTCCGTTCACCGAAGAAGACCGGGTGTTCTTCGGTGCCGGTTATGAGCGCTACACCCTGGACCTTTCTCCGGGTGCGC
>CALBRU010000411.1 GCA_937927695.1 uncultured Thiomonas sp.
CTCGGCGGCGACCTGGCCGTGGGCGTTGATGATGGCGGTAGCGCCCGTGTTGGTGGCGCGAATGCCGGGAATCTGGAATTCCAGCGAACGCATGCGCGCGATTTCCAGATGCTGCGGGATGATGATGGTGTTACCAAACCAGCCGAGATTGGTCAGGTTGGCGAACACATTCGGCGCGTGCGCGGGGTTGCGAAAGCGCTGCGCCATCTGCGCGCCGAAAAGGTCTTCGTAGCAGATGTTTGGAGCTACTTTCACGCCCTGCACCACAAAGGGCGGCTGATCGAGCCCGCCGCGCGCAAAGCTGCCCAGCGGCATGTCCATCAGTTTGACGAACCAGTGAAAACCGTAGGGGACGAACTCGCCGAAGGGCACCAGATGCGCCTTGTCGTAGCGATAGGGCGCAACGCCCCCCAATCCCAGCACGCTATTGGTGTATTGATCGGCGCCGCGGGTGAGCGGAATGCCCAGCAGCGCAGCGGTGCGGTGCTCGCGCAGCGCCCGCTCGATCTGCCGCAGATAGCCGGGGTCGAGATCTTCTGGCAGCACCGGCACGGCGGTTTCCGGCGTGACGATGAGATTGGCTTTGAGCGAACTCAGCCAGTCGCCGTAGAGCTGCAGCGTGGGGCCCAGTGTTTCGGGTTTGAATTTTTCCGACTGGGCGACATCGCCCTGGAGCAAGGCGACTTTGAGCGCCGGGCCGACCGCATGCGTCCAGCGCACCTGCTGCAATTGCAAACCGCCTAAAAAAAGCGCCACCAGCAGACCCAGACTGACCAGCGCACCCCGCAGACTCACTTGCGAGAGCAGCGCCAACAGCGCGGCGGCCAATGCGGCGATGAAGTTCACGCCGTACTGACCGATCACCGGGGCATAGCCCGAGAGCGGGTTGCCGACCTGGGCATAGCCCAGGGCCAGCCACGGAAATCCGGTGAACAGCGTGCCGCGCAACCATTCCGCCAGCATCCACCCTCCGGCCAACACCAGCGCGGCGCCGATGGCGCGGGCCAGCTTCCAGGGCTTGCGCCCTGCTGCGGGTGCGAGTGAGGCCGCAAGTGCAGCAGCTAGCGTGGGGTAGAGGGCGAGATAGGCACAGAACAACAGCAAGGCGCCGCCCGCAATCGGTGGCGCCATGCCGCCATACACCGCCATACTGATATAGAGCCACCACAGCCCACCCGTGAACCAGCCCAGCCCAAGGCTGAAGCCGAGCAAGGCGCCGCGCTTGGCCCGGTCTTTCGGGCGGGGCTGCGTATCGGCCCAAAGCAGGCTGATCCAGGCGGCCAGAATGAGCACCGACCAGCCGCCAATCTGCGGCCGCCCGAAGGTCTGGGCGAGCAGCACGCCCAGCACGATGGAGACAAACGGCGCGAACCGGGGTTGAGTGAATTGGCGCAGCAGACCGCGCGGCGGGGCGCTGGCGGGTGCGACAGTGGCAGCGCGGTTGGCGGGACGTTCGGACATGAGGGCGAGAAGCGAGAAAGGGCGGAGTGGGCAGCGCCCGCACTTTACCCTGCGGGCATTTCGCTGCCGTCGGCGTAGGGATCGGAAATGCCGAAGCGTTGCAACACCGTCACCTCCTGACGTTCCATCTCTTGTGCCTCTAGCTCGGTCTGATGATCCCAGCCCTGCGCGTGCAGCAGACCGTGTATGACCAGATGGGCGTAGTGCGACCCGAGCGGCTTGTGCTGCACCAGCGCTTCGCCAGCGACCACGGGGCAGCACAGCACGATGTCGGCCTGAACCGGCCAGTGGCTGTAATCGAACGTCAGCACATTGGTGGGGTAATCCTTGCCGCGGTAGGCCCGGTTGAGCGCCCGGCCTTCGTCAGCAGCCACAAAGCGCAAGGTGATCTGATGCGCCTCAGGCGACTCCTCGGCCTGAGATAAAGCATCGAGACTTTCGGGGCCCACGCGCAAGGCGGCGCGAACCCAGCGCAGCAGCAGGGCACGCGGCAACTGATCGCGGTGCGTCGTATCGGCAAACTGCACCGAAAGTCGCAACGCGGGTTTCACGGGGCGTGCGGCGCGAGTCATGCGGAGCGCGGCGGCCGTCGACGGGAGGAGGTGGCACGGGCCAAATCGTCTGCGCTCGCGCCGGACGGCGGCTCGCCTTTCAGCGCGACGTCGTGCGCCTCATAGGCATCGACAATGCGCGCCACCAGCGGGTGCCGAACCACGTCCTGGCTGGTGAACGAGGTCAAGGCGATGCCGCGCACATCGGCCAACACCTTCTGAGCTTGCGCCAGACCGCTTTGCGTTCCGCGTGGCAAGTCCACCTGGCTGATGTCGCCCGTGATGACGGCGCGCGAACCGAAGCCGATGCGGGTGAGGAACATTTTCATCTGCTCAGGCGTGGTGTTTTGCGCCTCATCCAGAATGATGAACGACTGGTTGAGTGTGCGCCCGCGCATGAAAGCCAGCGGCGCGATCTCGATGGCGCCTCGTTCGAACATTTTTTGCGTCTTCTCCATGCCGAGCAGGTCGTACAGCGCGTCGTACAAAGGTCGCAGATACGGGTCGATCTTCTGAGTCAGATCGCCGGGCAAGAAACCGAGCCGCTCCCCGGCTTCGACCGCAGGGCGCGTCAGCACCAGACGGGTAATGGCGTGACGCTCCAGCGCATCGACGGCGCAGGCCACCGCGAGAAAAGTCTTGCCCGTGCCCGCCGGGCCAATGCCAAAGGTGATGTCGTGCTGCAAGATATTGCGGATGTATTGCACCTGATTGGGCGTGCGGCCGTGCAGACTCTCCCGCCGGGTGTAGAGCACCGGCTCGTCGTCAGCCGCGGTGAGTTTGGGGTGCTGCCCCTGTGCGGCCTGCACCAGTTCGAGCTGGATGTCTTCCAGACTGAATCGCGCGTCGGCCCGGCCCCACAGCGTTTGCAGCAGATCAAGTGCGCGCCGGGCGGCGGCGCTTTCGCCCTCGATGCTCACGGTGTCGGCACGACGCGACAGGCGGATGTTGAACGCGACCTCGATCTGCCTGAGGTTTTCATCCAGCGGACCGCATAGCTGGGCGAGGCGGGCATTGTCGGGTGGGGAAAAAGTGTGTCGAAGTTGCACGGGCGAGTTGGGCATGGGGACGAATAGGGCTGCACGGCCGGTGGCTGCACAAATCCCCGCATTCAGGGGCGTGAGTTGATAGTATCGGGCTGACGCCGTCATTGTCTGCTCGGCGCAAGAATCAGAAACGGAAGCCGATGAGCACCATGCAATGCGCCTTGGTCGTCGATGACCTTCCCGCTGTGCGGGCCGGGTTTGTCGAATTGCTGCGCGAAAACTACCCCGGCGTGCGCATTTTCGAGGCGGGTCGCATGGCCGACGCCATGCAGATTCTGCAGCGCGAACCCGTCGACCTGCTGTTGGTCGATCTGGGCCTTCCCGATGCCAGTGGTCTGGAATTGATCCGCACCCTCACCGAAACCCGCCCCCATGCCCGTTCTGTCGTGGTCACCATCTTCGACGACGACGACCATCTCTTCCCCGCGCTGCAAGCGGGCGCCTTCGGTTATTTGCTCAAGGATCGTCCAAAAATCGAGTTGCGTGCCCAACTTCGACGCATCCAGGATGGCGAGCCACCGTTGTCGCCCAGTATTGCGCGCCGCATGGTGCAGCATTTCACCCATCTGCATCGCACGATGTCGGCCCCCTCTTCAAATCTGCCGCAAGAAGAACACATTGCGCTCACCGAGCGCGAGAGCGAGGTGCTGCAACTGGTCGGTAAGGGTTACACCCTGCCAGAAATTGCCGTTCAGCTCGGTTTGTCGAGACATACTGTGGCCGACTACGTCAAGCAGATCTACCGCAAGCTCAACATCTCATCGCGTGCTGAAGCCGCACTGGAAGCGGTGCGGCGCGGTTTGGTGCGCTGAACCCGGCTCCCGCTGGATCTTCGTTCTCTTTAGGATTTCACGATGTCGTCCAAGTCGATGCCGACCGATCAGTCCGAGTGCTATCTGAATGGTGCCTTTCAGCCGCTTGCCCAATGCCAGGTATCCGTACTTGATCGCGGCTTTATCTTTGGGGACGGCGTGTATGAGGTGATCCCCGTTTATGGCAGGCGGGTTTTCCGGGCCGATGACCACCTGGCAAGACTGGCACGCAGCCTCGACGCTGTGGGCATCAAGAATCCCAGTCAGGCCCACGACTGGTTGGCGTTGGTGAGGGAACTCATCGCGCGCAACGCCCCGGACGATCAGTGCATCTACATACAAGTCACGCGTGGCGTCGCCAAGCGCGATCATGCGTTTCCCCAAGGTGTCGAGCCGACCGTGTTCATGATGAGCTTTCCGTTTCCGCACGTGCCCGAACAAAAGCGCGCCCAAGGCGTGGCCTGCATCACGGCGCCCGACCTGCGCTGGAGAAACGCACATATCAAATCGATCTCGCTACTCGGCAACGTCCTGGCCCGGCAACTCTCTGTTGAGAGTGACGCCACTGAAACCGTTCTCATCAGAGACGGCCAACTGACCGAAGCCTCGGCTTCAAATGTCTGGTTGGTGCGCAACGGCCGACTTGCGGCCCCCCTTCGGGATCACGACAAACTGGAAGGCATCCGTGTCGAGTTGCTGCAAGAGCTGTGCGGCGAGATTGGAGTCAAACTCGAATTTCGCCCCATCTTTGAATGGGAGCTGCGCTGCGCTGACGAAATGATGCTCACCTCCGCAACAAAAGAGGTGCTCTCTGTCACGAGACTCGATGGCAAGGCTGTAGGCCAAGGCAAGCCCGGGCCAGTGGCGACCGCACTCTACAGTGCCTACCAAGAAGCTAAAAAAAGCCAGTCTCATTAGCCGTAGTCAGCGTTGAAACGCCCTGGCAATGAGGGACTTTCCTCGAGATGTCACGAAAGTGCTTGACAGGTAGTTTCGCCCCATGCACAATCTCATCTCTCGGCGCTAACTGCGCCAAGCAGTCAAGAAAAAATAACGAATAACCTTTTACTTGACTCGGAATTAAAATTAGTGCAATAATTGATGTCTTCGCTGAGAAAAAAACAGCGACCGAAGCAAAAAGAAGAATAAAACCTTTCGTTTGACTCGGAATTAAAATTAGTGCAATAATTGATGTCTTCGCTGCAAACGCAGCAAACGCCTAAATGGGCGGGCTCATTAAGAAATCAACCGATAAGCGTGGGCGTTTGGCTTGATGCAAATATACCAAACGCTCATATGAAATACGGAAATTTTCCGTAATTCCTTGAGTGTGCATTGTTCGCAATGCAAAAAAGATCGAACTATAGAGTTTGATCCTGGCTCAGATTGAACGCTAGCGGCATGCTTTACACATGCAAGTCGAACGGCAGCGCGGGGCAACCTGGCGGCGAGTGGCGAACGGGTGAGTAATACATCGGAACGTGCCCTGTGATGGGGGATAACTACGCGAAAGCGTAGCTAATACCGCATACGACCTAAGGGTGAAAGTGGGGGATCGCAAGACCTCACGTCATAGGAGCGGCCGATGGCGGATTAGCTAGTTGGTGAGGTAAAGGCTTACCAAGGCGACGATCCGTAGCTGGTCTGAGAGGACGACCAGCCACACTGGGACTGAGACACGGCCCAGACT
>CALBRU010000412.1 GCA_937927695.1 uncultured Thiomonas sp.
CAAAGAGAACGCCGGGCCACTGGCGGGCTTCAAGCGCCGCTACCGCAAGGCCGAAGGTATCAAACGCCTCAAGCGCGGGCAGGACATCCCTATTGCCGTGCTGGTCAGGCGCGTGACTCTGCGCAAGCGGCTGGACGTGATGCGACTGGTGCAACGCCATATCGCGCCACTGTCCGTCGCGGTGCAGCGCGAACTACTCAGGAGCAACTGATGACGCTGTACCCCAACTGGCGCGACATTCTGCGCCGCGCCTGGTCGATCCGGTTCATGGCGCTGGCTGCCGTACTCTCTGCCGCCGAATCCCTGCTCACCTTATTCCCCGAGGTGGTGCCGCTTGACCGACAGGCGCTGGCCGTACTGGTGCCCGTGGTGATCGCCGCCGCCTTTGTGTCGCGCCTGGTGGCGCAGAAGGGCGTGTGATGGACAAGAAGCGCATTTTTGCGGCGGGCCTGAGCGCCTCGGCTGCCCTGCTGGTCGCCCTTGCCGTGCATGAGGACTACCGGGGCCGCGCCTATCTGCCCACGCCGCAAGACCGTCCGACCGTGGGCTTTGGCAGCACCCATCGCGCCGACGGCACGCCGGTGCGCACAGGCGACACCACCACACCGGTGCGGGCGCTGATCCAGTTGCACCGCGACCTCACCGCAACCGAGGCCACGCTGCACCAGTGCCTCGGCGATGTGCCGCTGTATCAGCACGAGTGGGATGCGTTCACGTCCCTCGCCTACAACGTCGGCCCCGCTGCCGTGTGTGCGTCGAGCATCCCGGCCAAGCTGCGCGCAGGCGACTACGCCGCGGCGTGCAAAACGATTCTCGATTTCGACCAGCAGTGCTGGCGCGACAAGGCCGGTGTGCGCCATTGCAAGGTGCTCCCCGGTCTGGTCACGCGCCGTCAGAGCGAATACCGCCTTTGCATGAGTTTGCCGCCCTCCCCTGCATCCTCTTCTTCTGCACAACCATGAACTCTGTTCCTCTTTACGTCGGTCAAGTCCTGCAAAGCCATCTGTTTGGCCCTATCCGCATCACTGCCATTTTGCCGCTGGACGGCCAGCGCGTGGTGCATTGCCGCAGCGTCGATGGCGATACCGCACTGATCCTGTCTCGCAGGTATTGCGCGCGTCTGCCGGTGCTCGGCCATGTTTGATCGCCTCTACCCCCTGCTGCTGGCCGCAGCCCTCGGCGCGTTCTCTGGCGGCTGGCTCATGCACCAGCGTGATCAAGCCCGCCTGACAGACTGTCAGCGCCAGATGGCTGTCGAGCGCGAGCGCGCCGCGCGCGATCTGGCGCAGGCCCAGCAGCGCGCGCACGAACAAACGATTGCCCTGCAACGCGAGGTTGACCATGCCCAATCCGAAGCCCACAAGCAGCGTCAGGCTGCCTCTCGTGCTGCCGTTGCTGCTCGCACTGAGCTTGAGCGGTTGCGCGCAACCCTACAAGCCGCCCACGCCGCACTGCGTCTGCCCGCACATCCCGGCGCCTCCTGTGACGCAGGCCCCGTCTGCACCGAGTTACTCGACGAGTGCGCAAGCCGCTATCAAGCGCTGGCAGCAGACGCTGACCAACTCACTATCGACGTGCGCGCCCTGATTGCCGCCTGGCCGCGCAACCCGCAAGAGGGCATTGATGGCCGATAAACGCATCAGCGTGCTGGTCGCCTTCGACGGCGACGACACCGATCTCAAACGCACCCTGTCTGGCGCTGATAAGGACTTGCAGTCCTTTGGCGCGCGGGCGGCGTCAAGCGCCAGGCGGGCCAGCGAGGGCTTTACCCAACTCGGCGCTGGCTTGACCGCCTTGCGCGAGAGCCTGCAGCGTATCCAGACGGCGGTGATCGCTGTGGCCGGGCTGAACTTCGCAGGCGGTCAACTGCGCCAGATCATCGACCTGGCCGACGCCTGGGCCGGGCTGCAATCGCGCCTGAAGCTGGCGACCGAAGGGCAGCAGGAATACACCGCAGCGCAGCGCGAGACCTTCGCCATCGCGCAGCGTCTGGGCGCAGGGGTGAGCGAGACCGCCACGCTCTACGGCAAGCTGCAAGCCGCCGTGCGCGCGCTGGGCGGCACGCAGCAAGAGGCGCTGGGCCTGACCGAGAGCATCGGCCAAGCGCTGCGCATCAGCGGGGCGAGTGCGGGCGATTCCGCCGCCGCGCTGCTGCAGTTCGGCCAGGCGCTGGCCTCGGGCGTGCTGAGAGGCGACGAGTTCAACAGCGTGATGGAAAACGCCCCCCGGCTGGCGAAGGCGCTGGCGGACGGCCTGGGCGTGTCCACCGGCAAACTGCGGCAGATGGCCGAGGCCGGGCAGCTCACCGCCGATGTGGTGGTCAAGGCGCTGCAATCGCAAAGCCGGGTACTGCAAGCCGAGTTCGACCAGTTGCCGCGCACCGTGGGGCAGAGTGTCACCGCATTGTCCAACGCATTCATGCGCTGGGTGGGGCAGATCAACGACGCCACCGGCGCCACGGGCAAGCTCGCCAGCGCCTTCGGCTTCGTGGC
>CALBRU010000413.1 GCA_937927695.1 uncultured Thiomonas sp.
TTGCTGCGCGCGCGCGCCGGAGACCAGAAGGGGGGCTTCTCCGATGCGCTGCACGCCCTGACGCTCAACCCGGGTCTGGCCCCGGCGGCGGCGCTGCTGCTGCAGCTCTACACCGTCAACCCGCGGGCGGCTGACGGCGCGATGCAGAAATTTTCCGCAGCCCAGCCGAAAGACAGTGGCCTGCGTCTGGCCTGGGCGCAAGCCGCGCTGGCGCAGCAGCGCGACGGCATTGCACTGAACGCGCTCGACAAACTGGTGGCCGATGCGCCGGATCTCGCCCCGGCCTGGCTGATATTGGGCAGCCTGCAGACTGAATTCGGCCAGCCCGCGCGCGCGGTGGTCTCGTTGCAAACTTATCTGCGGCTGGCGCGCGCCCAAGCCGAGCCGCCCGTGCTGACCCCGGCTTACATCGCGCTGGCGGAGGCTTCGCGCAAACTGGGCGATCTGGATCAGGCCAACCGCTGGCTCGATCAGATCGAGCCGGATGCCAGCAACCAGCTTGCCGTGCTCAGCAACCGCGCGGCCATTCTGGTGCAGCAAGGCAAGGTGAACGACGCCCTCAAGCTGGCGGAAACCTTGCCCGATGCGACCGAGGCGCAGCGCAAAGATCGGCTGCTGGCGCGGGCGCAGGTGTTGCGCGAGGCCGGGCGCTTCGATGCGTCTTACAAGCTGCTGCAATCCGGTCTCAAGCAGACTCCCAACGACGTCGATCTGCTGTACGAAGCCTCGATGATGGCCGACAAAAGCGGGCACATCAAAGACATGCTGCAGATGCTGCGAAAGGCCATTGCGCTCGACCCCGAGTCGCAACCCGCCTACAACGCGCTGGGCTACACCCTCGCTGACCGCGGCGAGCAGTTGCCTGAAGCGCGCAAGCTCGTCGCCCGCGCGCTGGAACTCTCGCCCGGCAATCCCTTCGTGCTCGACAGCATGGGCTGGGTCGAACACAAGATGGGCCACAACGATCAGGCACTCGATTTGCTGCAGCAGGCGTATGACGCGCGGCCCGATCCGGAAATCGGCGCGCATCTGGGTGAGGTGCTCTGGCAGCTCGGCCAGCGCGACCGCGCGCGCGCCATCTGGCACGAGGCCATCGAGCGCGCGCCGCACGACACGATGGTGCAGGCGGTGCTGCGCAAATACGGTGTGACATTCTGATGCGGCGTCGTCTCTTTGCGGGTGTCATCGCCGGGGCTGTCGTTGGGGTGGTCGCGATGGCGCTTGGCGGCTGCGCCACGCCCCAACTGCCGCAGTCGTCCGAGCCCGCCAATACGCTCGCACTGGCGGGACGGCTATCACTCGTCAGCGGCACGCCCGACGCGCAAAAGGCGCTTTACGGCGGTTTTCGTCTGGTGTTGCGCGGGGCCGTTTCCGGCGAGTTCGAAGTCTTTTCCCCGCTGGGTCAAATGCTGGCCAAGGCGCAATGGCGCCCCGGTCAAGCCAGCCTGGATAACGGCCGACAGACACAGCACTACGCCTCCTTCGACGACATGACCCGCGCCGCCCTGGGTGTGGCCTTGCCGCAGGCCGCGTTGCAGGACTGGGTGCGGGGGCGACCGGCTGCCAGCCTGCCCTCGCAAACCCTGACAGACGGCGGTTTCGAGCAACTGGGCTGGAAGGTGCAGCCCACCTGGCGTGACGGCCAGCTCGCGCTTCTCAAGGCGCAACGCCTGGCGGGCGACCCGGCGGAACTGCGCATGGCGATCGAATCCGCAACGACAGTGCCGCAAACCGCTCCCTGAAGCGCTTCGGCGGTTGATTCATGCGTGCCCTGTTCAATCTGCCCGCCCCGGCGAAGATCAACTGGTTTTTGCACGTCACCGGCAAGCGCCCCGACGGCTATCACACCCTGCAGACGGTCTTTCAGTTCATCGATTGGTGCGACACGCTTGATCTGATCCGGCGTGACGATGGCCTCATCCGCCGCATCGGCGCTGACGAACTGCCGCAAGACGACCTTTGCGTGCGCGCCGCCCGCCTGCTTCAACAGGCGACGCAATGCAAATGCGGGGTCGATATCCATTTGCGCAAGCGCATTCCGCAACAGGCCGGGTTAGGCGGCGGAAGTTCCGATGCCGCCACCGTGCTGATCGGCCTCAACCGTCTTTGGCGCCTCGATCTGCCGCGCGCCAAACTGATGCAACTCGCCTTGCAACTCGGCGCCGACGTGCCGATTTTCATCTACGGCCGCAATGCCTGGGCCGAGGGCGTTGGCGAACAGTTGCAGCAAATCGATCTGCCCACGCCGAGTTTTGCTGTGGTGCATCCGGCACGCGGCCTGTCCACGCGTGCGGTGTTTTCCACCCTTGACTTGACAACCCAAAAACCCGAAGAAACAATAGCGGGCTTTGCTGAATGGTTAAAAGCGGTTTCGTCGCAAGACGTGGCCGGGCGGAAAGATTTGAGGAGTTTGAGCGCTTTGTGGGGCAGAAATGACCTGCAGAGCGGCGCTGAGAAGTTGGAACCCCTGGTTGGTGAGGCGCTCGAAAAAATGAGCGGCCTGGCGGAACAGGCGCTGACTATGTGCTTTGAAGCGCGAATGACAGGGTCTGGAAGTGCGGTGTTTGCCTGGGTTTGCCCGTCCGACGGGTGGCCAAATAAGGCGTCTGAGCGTTTTCCGTTGGCCTTGCCAACGGGGTGGCAGGGCCGGTTGTGCGAGGGTTTGCGCGAGCATCCGTTGTGCGATTGGATTGACGCATAATGTCGGCCTTGCGCCGACGTAGTGCAGTGGATTTTGACAGACAGTTTTTATCATGTGCCATCGTCGATGGTGGCAAATGAAGTTGGGGAGTCGCCAAGTTGGTTAAGGCACCGGATTTTGATTCCGGCATTCGAGGGTTCGAGTCCTTCCTCCCCAGCCACGATTTTTGAAAGCGTTTCGCTTGCGGCGCTGCAGACCGCGGGCTCTGCCGGAGAGAATAAAAGTTCCGGCACTTCAGGCGCACTCAATAAGCGCAACACTCCACCATGACACCGAATCCGGCGGACTTCATTTTGTTCACCGGCAATGCCAATCCAGCGCTTGCCCAGGAAGTTGCGGAACAACTCGGCATTGGCCTCGGCCAGGCCTACATCGGACGGTTTTCCGACGGTGAGGTGACTGTCGAAATTCAACAGAACGTGCGTGCCCGCGAGGTGTTCATCGTTCAGTCCACCTGCGCGCCGACCAATGACAACCTGATGGAACTGCTCATCATGGTCGATGCGCTCAAGCGCGCTTCGGCCGAGCGCATCACGGCGGTCATTCCCTATTTCGGCTATGCGCGGCAAGACCGGCGTCCACGCTCTGCGCGTGTGCCCATCACCGCCAAGGTCGTGGCCAATATGCTGCAGGCCGCAGGCGTGGCGCGCGTGGTGACCATGGATTTGCATGCCGATCAGGTGCAGGGCTTTTTCGACATTCCAGTCGACAATATCTACGCCTCGCCGATTCTGCTTTCCGACCTGCGAGAAAAGAATTACAGCGATCTGATCGTGGTCTCGCCCGACATCGGCGGCGTGGTGCGCGCCCGCGCGCTGGCCAAATTGATGGACTGCGATCTGGCCATCATCGACAAACGCCGCCCCAAGCCGAATGTCTCGGAAGTGATGAACGTCATTGGCGAGATCGACGGACGCAACTGCATCATCATGGACGACATGGTCGATACCGCCGGTACGCTGACCAAGGCGGCCGAGGTGCTCAAGGCGCGCGGCGCCAAGCGCGTCATGGCGTACTGCACGCACCCCGTGCTGTCGGGCCCGGCGATCCAGCGTCTTCAAAGCAGCGCCATCGACGAACTGGTCGTGACCAACACCATCCCGCTGCGCCAGGAAGCGCGCGAATGTGGCAAGGTTCGCCAGCTCTCCGCCGCCCCGCTTATCGCGCAGACGCTGCAGCGCATTGCCTACGGCGGGTCGGTGCTGCAGTTGTTCAACGAGCAGGAAACGTTGTTCTGACGCTGTTGTGGTTTTGTACCTGTCGGATGTTCCGGCAGGTTGTCACGGCGCTGGTCGCAGGCGCCGTTCACCATGGGGCAAGTCCCCTTTTTCAGGAGTCGACATGAAAGTCGTCGCATTCGAACGTAGTTTGCAGGGCACTGGTGCGAGCCGCCGCCTGCGTCGCGCCGGGAAGACCCCCGGCATTATTTACGGTGGCGAGCAAGCGCCCCAGATGATCGAACTCGATCACAACGCGCTGTATCACGCGTTGAAAAAAGAGCAGTTCCACTCCTCTGTTCTGCAGATGGAAATTGCTGGCAAGACCAGCCAGGTGCTGCTGCGTGATTACCAGATGCACCCCTTCAAGCAACTGGTGCTGCACGTCGACTTCCAGCGTGTGGACGCCGGACACAAGATTTCCATGAAGGTGCCGCTGCACTTCACCGGCGCGGAAAATTCGCCGGCGGTCAAGCTCAGCCACGGCCTGGTCAACCATGTGATGACCGAAGTGGAAGTGTCTTGCCTGCCGTCTGAACTGCCCGAGTTCATCGAAGTCGATCTGAGCGAATTGGTCCTGCACCAGAGCGTGCACGTCAACGACCTCAAGCTGCCCAAGGGCGTGTCGGTGCTCACGCACGGGGTGGACAATCCTGCGGTCGTGACCGTCAGCCCGCCGCCGGGTGGTGTGGGTGAAGAGGGCGCAGAAGGTGCGGCTGCCGCCGAAGGCGAAAGCAAGTAAATCGGCTTTTTCCAGCAACAAGGCCGCCTGGGGGAACCTGAAGGCGGCCTTGTTGTTTTTGGAATCGCAAAGACTTCGGGCGATTATGGCCGATCAACCGGCTGATCAACTGGCCTTGGGCGGCGGTCTTCGCCCACGGCGACATAGGTCAGCAGCGCCTCGGTCACTTTGATGACCTCGACGTTCGATGGCGTGCGCTGGGCATAGACCTCTACCCGCACGGTGACCGAAGTGTGGCCCACATGGTCGATTTCGGTGAAAAACGACAGCACGTCGCCCACCAGCACCGGCTGCTTGAACACAAACTCCTTGACCGCCACGGTAGCCACCCGCCCCTTGGCGCGCCAGGCCGCAGCGATGCCACCGGCGATGTCGACCTGCGCCATGATCCAGCCCCCAAAAATGTCGCCGTGCATGTTCACATCGGCAGGTCGGGCCTGGGTACGCAGCGTGGGTACGCGGTCGGGGAGTCGAGGGTCGGTGGTCATGAAGGGCTCCAAGCAGGGCGCCGTTGCGGCGCGGATAATCAGGTTGCGAAGTTTAGGGGTTGCTCACGATGTTCGTGCCCCGCGCTGCTCTGCTCCGCCCTGATCGTTCATCGGCCCCTATTGGCCAAATCCTGTTAGTCCATGCACGCCCGATCCTCTTCTGCATTGCCCGAGCCGTCCTCCCATGCCACGGCAGCGCGTTCGCGCTGGGCGGTGGTTTCCGCGCTCTGGCCCTATCTGTGGGAATACCGCGGCCGGGTGTTGTTGGCGCTGGCGATGATGATCGCCGCCAAGGTGGCCAACGTCGGCGTGCCCATCGTGCTGAAAGACATCGTCAATGCGCTCGATCTCAAGCCGGGCGATCCTCGTGCGGTGCTTGTGGTGCCGGTGGCGCTGCTGGTGGCCTATGGCCTGCTTCGTCTGAGCGTGTCGCTGTTTACCGAGTTGCGCGAGGTGGTGTTTTCGCGCGTGACGCAAGGCGCGGTGCGCAAGATCGCGCTGCAGGTGTTCGACCATCTGTTCAGTCTGAGCATGCGCTACCACCTGGAGCGCCAGACGGGCGGCATGTCGCGCGATATGGAGCGGGGCACGCGGGCCATCTCCAGCCTGGTGTCTTTCACCCTCTACAGCATCCTGCCGACTTTGATCGAGATGGCGCTGGTCATCGGCATTCTGCTGGTCAAGTACGACCTCTGGTTCGCGGGCATCGCGCTGGCTGCGCTGGTCTTTTACGTGGCGTTCACCATCACCGTGACCGAATGGCGCACGCAGTTGCGCCGCGAAATGAACACACAGGATTCGCGCGCCAACCAGCGTGCCATCGATGCGCTGCTGAATTATGAGACGGTGAAAATGTTCGGCAACGAGGCGCTGGAATCGACCCGCTACGACGACAACCTCAGGGCCTGGATGCGCGCGGCCATCAAGTCGCAGAACTCGCTGTCGCTGCTCAACCTTGGGCAGAGCCTGATCATCGCCGCCGCCGTGACCCTGCTGGTCTGGCGGGCGACCGTCGGCGTCGTCAATGGCAGCATGAATCTGGGCGATCTGGTGCTGGTCAACGCCTTCATGCTGCAGCTCTACGCGCCGCTGAGCTTTCTGGGCGTGATCTACCGCGAGATCCGGCAGTCCACCACTGATCTGGAGCGCATGTTCACCATTTTGCAAGAGCACCAGGAAATCAAGGACCCGCCGCAGGCGCTGGCTTTGCAGGTCGGACGGGGCGAAGTGCGCTTCGAGAATGTGCGCTTTGGCTATGGGGCCGACCGCGTCATTCTCGATGGGCTGGACTTCACCGTGCCCGCCGGAGAAACAGTCGCCATCGTCGGCCCTTCCGGCGCGGGAAAATCCACGCTGGCGCGTCTGTTGTTTCGCTTTTATGCGCCGCAGTCCGGACGCATTCTGATCGACGGCCAGGACATCGCCCAAGTCACGCAAGCCAGCGTGCGCCGTGCCATCGGCATCGTGCCGCAGGACACGGTGCTGTTCAACGACACCATTGGCTACAACATCGCCTACGGCAAACCCGGCGCCAGCGCGGCCGAGGTGGAGGCGGTGGCACGCGCCGCGCATATCCACGACTTCATCGTCAGCACGCCCCAAGGCTACGAAACGCAGGTGGGCGAGCGCGGCCTGAAGTTGTCCGGCGGAGAGAAGCAGCGCGTGGCCATTGCCCGTGCCCTGCTGAAAAATCCGCCCATCCTGATCTTCGACGAAGCCACCTCGCAGCTCGACTCGCACAACGAAAAGGCGATTCAGGCAGAAATACGCGCGGCTTCGCGCGACCGCACTGCCATCGTGATTGCTCACCGCCTGTCCACCGTGGTCGATGCGCATCAGATTCTGGTGGTGGAAAGCGGGCGCGTGGTCGAACGCGGCACCCACGCGCAACTGCTGCAGACGCGCGGGCTCTACGCCCGCATGTGGAATCTGCAGCAGGATAGGGCGGCTCACCCCGAAGCGTCTGCTGCGATGGCCTAAGAGCCTGTCGGACCTGAGGGACGTCGGCTGCAAAATGGCCTCGCCGGTCCATTTTTCACCGCTTTCTTGGGCCATAGTTCGACTATGGCCCGGCGAAATCGGCAAAAACTGTCCTCGCCGGGGCCGTTTTTCGCGATCGACGCCCCAAGCCCGACAGGCTCCAATGCTGGAACGGAGTTTGCATACACCTATTGCGCATTTGTGACCCACGGTTACACTTGTGCGATTCGTTCACCCCATTCCTGCATTCACGGAGATTCGCATGATCAAAAAACTGTTTGGTTTGACCATTCTGGCAGCGGCCGCAATGTCTTGCGCCCAGGCAGCCGAGCTCACCGGCACGCTGAAAAAAGTGAAGGAAACCAACAGCATCACCGTCGGTTACCGCGAGTCGTCGATTCCCTTCTCCTACCTCGACAACAACGGCAAACCCATCGGCTACGCGATGGAGCTGTGCGGCAAGGTGGTCGATGCCGTCAAGGCCGATCTGAAAATGCCCGGCCTGAAAGTGAACTACACCCCGGTCACGTCGAGCAACCGCATTCCCCTGCTCGAAAACGGCACCATCGACCTGGAGTGCGGCTCCACCACCAACTCGGTTGCCCGCCAGAAACAGGTGTCTTTCGGGCCGACCTATTTCGTCATCAACGTGACGGCTGCGGTGAAGAAAGATTCGGGCATCAACGATTTTGCGCAACTGGCGGGTAAGACCATCGTCACCACCTCGGGTACGTCCGCCGTGCCGCTGCTGAAAAAGTACGAAAAAACCAAGGACATGGAATTCAAGGAAATCTATGGCAAGGATCACGCCGAGAGCTTCCTGCTGATGGCCGATGGCCGGGCATCCGCGTTCGTGATGGATGACATCCTGCTGGCCGGGCAGATCGCCAACTCCAAGGATCCGGCGGCCTACAAAATCCTGCCCGGTTCGCTGCGCCAAGAGCCTTACAGCATGATGCTGCGCAAGGATGATCCGCAGTTCAAGGCGCTGGTCGACAAGACTATGGATGGCGTGATGAAGTCGGGTGAGATCAACAAGATCTACGCCAAGTGGTTCACCAGCCCGATTCCGCCCAAGGGCATCAACCTGAACTTCCCGGAAACCCCCGCGATCAAGGAAGCCTTCGCCCACCCGAACGACAAGGGCGTCGAATAAGCAGCGCCAGGTTGGCAAGGAACCAGGCCGGCAGCTTTGCCGGCTTTTTTCCATGGTGAGATGACGCGGGCAGACGAGGGGATGACATGCTGGGTTTAGGCATTTTTTTGGAAGACACGCCGGACGGCGACACCACATGGGGCATGTCGCTGCTCTCCGGGCTGGAATACACCCTGTTGCTGGTGGTGTGCGCCTGGGTCATCGCCATGGTGCTCGGTTCGGTGCTGGGGGTGGTGCGCACCACCAAGCACCGCTTTTGGGTGATGCTGGGCAACGGCTATGTGGAACTGTTCCGCAATATTCCGCTGCTGGTGCAGTTTTTTCTCTGGTATTTCGTGCTGCCCAGCGTGATTCCGCCGCTCAAGCGATTTGCCAACGCGGTTGATCCGGGCACCTTCCAGATTCTCACCGCCGTGGTTTGTCTCGGGCTGTTCACCGCGGCGCGGATTGCCGAGCAGGTCAAGTCGGGCATTCAGTCGCTGCCGCGCGGACAGACTTTCGCTGGGCTGGCGCTCGGGCTGACGCCGACGCAGACCTACCGCTACGTGCTGCTGCCCATGGCCTACCGCATCATCATTCCGCCGCTCACTTCCGAGTCGATGAATCTGGTGAAAAACTCCGCAGTGGCCTATTCCATCGGCCTGACTGAATTGTTCTTCCGCACCCGCGAGATGGGAGAGATGACCTTTCGCTACTTTGCGGCCTTCGGCGCGGCCACGGTGCTGTATGTCGCGGTGGCGTTTTCCATCAACCGCATCATGGCGTGGGTGGAGCGCGCCACGGCCGTGCCGGGCTACATGGGCGGGAGCAAGTGATGGGGGACTTTGACTTTGGCTCCATCGTCTCGGTGCTGCCCTTTTTGCTCAAGGGGCTGACTTACACCATCCAACTCACCGTGGTGGCGGCCATCGGCGGTACGTTGCTGGGCATTGTGCTGGCGCTGGCGCGGCTGTCTCACCTGAAGTGGCTGTCTCTGCTGGCGGCGGGCTACATCAATCTGATGCGCTCGATTCCGCTGCTGCTGGTGATTTTCTGGTTCTATTTCCTCGTGCCAGTGATGCTGCAGTCGATCACCGGATCGGACTATCCGCCCAAGATCGGGGCGGAGCGTTCGGCCTATTTCACCTTCATTCTGTTCGAGGCGGCGTATTTCGCGGAGATCGTGCGCGCGGGCATCCAGAGCATTCCCAAAGGGCAACTCGGCGCGGCCTATGCGCTGGGCCTGACCTACGCGCAGTCGATGCGCCTGATCATCCTGCCGCAGGCGCTGCGCAATATGTTGCCGGTGTTGTTGACGCAAACCATCGTGCTGTTTCAGGATGTATCGCTCGTCGCGCTACTCAACGTCACCGACTTCGTCGGCGCCGCCATGAAAATCGCGCAGCGCGACAGCCGCGTAGTCGAGATGTACACCTTGGTGGCCGTGGTGTATTTCGTGCTGAGTTTCCTGCTGTCGCAAGGCGTCAAGCGCCTGCATCAGCGCATCGCCATCGTGCGGTAATGCGATAGGTTATTTTCAATGGATCGTTCCATGACCCAGAATTCTGCCCAGGGCGCTAGCGCGCCGATGATCGATATTCG
>CALBRU010000414.1 GCA_937927695.1 uncultured Thiomonas sp.
GAGATAAGCTAGTGACTGGAGTTCAGACGTGTGCTCTTCCGATCTCTGCTCGGCCTGGGGTTTGCCGTGATTTTGCTGGCGGCTTATCTGCTGTCGCTGTTCGGCCGCATTCCGGGCATAGGCGGGTTTCTCGGCTTTCTGCTCGGCGGGCCTTTGGTCGTGGTAGTGGCGCTGGCCTACGCCGTGCTGCTGCTCGCCGGGCCGCTGATGATTGCGGCGGTCTGGCATGGCGAGGGTTTCATCGCCAGCCTGTCGCGCGCCGTGGGCATCGTCACCCAGCGGCCGCTGGAAGTGTTCATGCACTTTCTGGTGCTGGGGCTGCTGGTGTTCCCGGCCGTGGCCTTCATCTTTGCCGTGGTGTTCGTGGGCAGCATGTTCGTCGGCGGATTTTTTGCCGCGGGCAGTTTCGGCGGCATGGGCGTGGGGGGCTTCGGCGGTATGGGGGGTTTAGGTGGCATGCGCGGCATGGAAGGTGTGGCGCTGGGCGGTGCGGGCATGGGCGGCGCGGGCCTGTCGATCGGCCTGGTGTGGTTTCTCGCCTGGTCGGTAGTGAGCCTGATTTATGTGTTGGGCATGATCTTCGTGTACCGGGCGGTGAGTGAAGGCGTGGAGTCGACAGGGTCTGAGCAGATTGGGCAGAAGCTGGCCCAGTTCAAACAGAAGCTCGACGACTACAAGCCACGCCCTGCGCCCGTCACGCCACCTCCACCACCTCCGGCTCATCCGGCTCATCCGGCTCCTACGGCTGAATCCCCCGATCCTTCACCGGAGCCGACTTCCCCTGCCCAAGCGGCCGACACCACACATTGCCCCGCCTGCGGCGCCGACGTCCAGCCGGACGATGCGTTTTGCGGAAGCTGCGGTCATCGGCTCAAATAAACACGCTCCCTGAAATCGGGGAAGCCAGAAAATCGCCTGCCAACACCCACCCAACCCATTGCCATGAGTTACGAATTCTCCGACCGAAGCCAGGCGCTGAACCTGCCCAATCCCTACCGCATCGAAAACCTGTTTCTCTACTTTGCCGCAGCGGCGCTGTTGGGAGCGGGGCTGGTGGTGCTGTTTCAGGTGCGCGGACATTTGCAGGCGGGAATCGATGCGCGCGGCGCTTCGGCGCTGGTGCTCGCCGTGCTGTTGCTGTCGGGCGGTATCGCCTGGATGTGGCGAGCGTTCAGCCAGCTCAATTATTTTGTCGGGCGCGGTTTGCCGCGCGGCCTGGCCCCCGAAATTCCAGAAGGCCAGGACGGCTCCAGCAAAGCCGGGCAGGAGGTGCGCGAGCTGCTGCGCAACGGGGCGGTGTTTTTTGAAGACCCGGGCAGCAACCCGCTGTATCGCTTCATGCCCAACCTGATTTTCGCGCCCTATGCGGTGCGCGCCGCAGCGCACCGGCTGGCGCAGAACGGGGTGGCGCTGGCGGCCTATATCGTCAGCATGGCGCTGGCGCTGCTGGTGTTTTCGAATGCGCTGACCGCAAGCTGGCTGGGCCTGTTTTATCTGGTGCTCGGCTATCGGGTGATCTTCCAGCCGATGATCCGCGGCAACCTCACCGCCCAGTCGAACACGGTACAGAACGCCAAGCTGAGCATCGGTCTGCTGGTGTTGCTGGTGGTGGCAGCGGTGATCGGCCCGGTGCTGCTGGCCTTGTTCAGCGCGCAGTTGCCAGCGCTGCCGCAACTGCAGATCAACAGCGCGCTGTTTTTCAGCGCCATCGCCGCTTTCGTGGCGACGGTTCTGGGGCTGGCGACCTTGAAGGAGCAGATGGGGCCGCCGCCGCAGTCCGTCGGGTCGGCGCAGACCACCGAGGTGTGCACCATGAACTCGCACCCGGCGAAGCTGATGGAGCAGGTCGACCGCATGCTGATGGAACGCTGGAAAGAGGCCATTCCCAACCGGCGCTATCTGCGGCAATCGCCCGAGGTCAAGGGGCGTCAGGGCCAGTTCCGGCTGGAGTTGGTGGAAGAAACCCAGCCGATGCCGCGCGAGCGTGCCACGCCCTCGAGCCTGAGCCATGCCATGGCACTGCCGCAGTTCCGCTGGCTGGTGTTGCTCTCGGCCTGGTTTGCGCTGCTGATGGTGATTGTTGCGGTGGGCGCTTATGGCCTGGCCCACGCTTTGTTGCAGGGCGGCGATCTGTCTTTCTGGATCATGCTGACTCTGGGGCTGAGTGTGGCGGCGGTGTATGCGCTGCGCAGTGCGCATGCCCTGTGGGGACGCTACGACTTTCGTTCCACCGTGATCTGGGTCGATATTCAGGGCAGCTATGAATCGGCGCGCATGGAAATGGGCAATGTGCTGGCCGACCGGCTCAAGACGGAAAAAGATGTCATCAACATCGAAGCCATGACCTTGCGGGTCTGGGCGTCCGAGATCGACACGGTGCTGTTCGAGCGCACCGGCCCGCGACAGGTGCTGGCCATGCGCGGGCTGCCCGATGTGGCGCGGGGCATGGCGACCGAATTGCGCGGTTTTGGTCAGGAGCGCCCCACCTTGATCGCGCCGCAGTCCAGCCTCGATGCGGAGCGCGCGGCGCATATCGGTAAGTTCAATCAGTTGCTCGGCGGCGGCGCGGAGTCGGCCGCGGCACTGCCTGCGGCGACTGCCCAGGCTCTAGGGCTGATGCCCGCCGCGCCGGCGGCTGAATCTGCCTCGACCACGCCTTCTCTGAAAGGGCGATTCTGTTCGCAATGTGGCACGCAGACGGCTCCGGAAGACCGGTTTTGCGGCGCTTGCGGAAATGCTTTGGCCTGAGTGCCAGGTAAGGGCCGAGAGAAAGTTCGCATGCGGCAATTTCCGGGCTACAGGCGGATTCGGAGCGCGGCGGCTGCGTGCCTGATCGGCGCACTGGTCGCCGGCGGATTGTCGCTGCTGCCTGCCGCCGCTCAAACACCTTCCGCGCCCGCGCTTGCACCCACCGTCGTGCCCGGCAAGACCTGTCTCGTGCTCTCGGGCGGCGGGGCGCGGGGGCTGGCGCACATCGGCG
This sequence comes from uncultured Thiomonas sp., assembly GCA_937927695.1. GTDB lineage: Bacteria > Pseudomonadota > Gammaproteobacteria > Burkholderiales > Burkholderiaceae_C > Thiomonas. Next base: position 2,981 of record CALBRU010000414.1, read on the forward strand.
CGCTGGAGGCTTTGCAGCAACTGCGCGTGCCGATCGACTGCATTGCGGGCACCAGCATGGGCGCCATCATCGGCGGGCTGTATGCCGAGGGTGTGTCGGTGGACGTGCTGCGCAGTCAGGTTTCGGGCATGGACTGGGCCAGCGTGCTCTCCAGTCGCCCGGCGCGCGAAGGGCTCGCCTTCCGCCGTAAACGGGCCGACGAGCAAATGCCCGGCGGCATCGAGTTCGGGTTGAGCGATCACGGCCAAGTGCAGTTTCCCAACGCGGCGGTCAACACCACCCAGCTTGAACAGGTGCTGACCAACCTCACCCTGCCCGCGCTGACCGTGCGCGATTTCAACGATCTGCCGATTCCCTTCCGCGCCGTGGCGACCAATATGGTGACGGGCAAGAAGGTCATCCTGCAGCAGGGCGTGCTGGCCACGGCTCTGCGCGCGAGCATGTCGGTGCCGGGGGTGTTTCCGCCCACCGAGTTTGGCGGCGCCCTGCTGGGCGATGGCGGACTGGTGGACAACCTGCCGGTGGATGTGGCGCGCGACATGGGGGCGCAGCATGTGGTGGCGATCAATATCGGCACGCCGCTGGCGTCGCGCGAGTCGCTGGACAACATCGTCGGACTGACCTCGCAGATGATCAATATTCTGATCGAGCAGAACATCCGCGCACAGATCGCCACGCTCAAGCCGGGCGACGTGCTCATCTCGCCCGACCTCGGCGATCTGTCCTCGCTCGATTTTCAGGCGGGCGACCGCGCCATCAAAATCGGCTATGACGCGGTGATGGCCGCCCGCGCGCAGCTTGAACCGCTGGCCTTGCCGCTCGCGCAGTACGCGCAGTGGCGCGACGCCTTCGCCCGCCGGGCGCAGTCGCTGGTGGCGCAGCTGCAGTTCAACACGCCGCTGGCCGGGGTGGAAGTGCGTGGGCTGTCTGCGGGCATTGATCAAACCTTGAAAGCCCGGCTGGAGCAAAAGCCCGGCGAGCCGCTGCAGTTCGACAAAGTGCGCACCGATGTCGATCGCCTCTTCGGCAGCGGCGATTTTTCGCGGGTGGATTACCGCCTAGTTTCCGGTCGGCGCGGACAGGTGCTCGAATATCGCCTGCAGGACAAGCCCTGGGGTCCCAACTATCTGCGCTTCGGGCTCGGGCTCTATACCGATCTGCGCAACCAGTCGCGGTTTTCGCTGCAGCTCTCGCAGCGGCGGCCGTGGCTCAACAGTCTGGGCGGCGAGTGGCGCAACGATCTGCAGATCGGCTGGCGCAACCGCTGGATGTCCGAGCTGTACCAGCCCATCACGCGCGGTGGCTGGCTGTTCGCCTCGCCCTATCTCGATCTGGACGCGCGGCCCGTCGATGTGTATTCCGGCAACAATCCCGTGCTGCGCTACCGCCTCACCACGCAGCGCGTGGGCCTGGATCTGGGCGTGCCCCTGGGCGACTACGGCGAATTGCGCGCCGGCCTGAGCCGGGCGAACATCTACGGCACCTATCTGCTCGGGACGCCGCCGCTGAACAACAGCAGCGCCCTGCTGCGCGAAGGCGGCATGCGGCTGCTGGTGCTGGCCGACCGGCTCGATCATGCCTACTTTCCCCGCAAAGGCTGGAGCGGGCGAGGCGAGCTGTTTTTTGCCCGCACCGCGCTGGGCAGCGATGCCAATTACGACCGCATCGACCTCTCCGGGCAAGACGTCGCCAGCTTCGGGCGGCACACCGTAGAGGTGGCGGCCCGGGTGGCCAGCTTCCGCGACCGTGCCGGGCTGCTCAATCTCGACTACCTCTCGCTCGGCGGCTTCGACGCGCTGGGCGGCTATCGCGAAGGCCAGCTCATCGGCAACTACCTGATCTATGGCCGCATCGGTTATCGCTACGAACTGGTCACGCCCGGACTGTTTGGCGGCGCCGCCTATCTTGGGCTGGCCTACGAGCGCGGCAACACCTGGGCGCAGCGCTCACAGGTCAGCCTGAGCGATCTGCGTTCGAGCACCAGTGTGTATCTCGGCACCGATACGCCGCTGGGCCCGGTGTATTTCGGCCTGGGCAAGGCGCCAGGGCAGAAAGTCAACTTCTATCTCACTCTGGGTCGTCCGTGAGGTCGCTCGCCGCGCCGGACTCCCCCTCGGATTCGGAACCCTCTGCCGGCCGCGCAGCATCCTCCAGCCAGCTTTCAATGAGCTGCGACGCCGATTCAATGCCCGACAGCTTGGTGGCTGAAAACAGTTGCAGCGAAATTGGCGCCGTCATGCCCACCGCCTGTGCGTGCTGCGCGAGTTGATCGCGTGCCGCCTGCGCGGCGCGCTGTCCCTCCTGACGGTTGAGCTTGTCGGCCTTGGTCAGCAGCACATGCAGCGGCACGCTGGCCGGGGCCATGAAAGCCAGCAGGCTCAGATCGGTTTCGGTCAGCCCCAGACGCGAATCGGCCAGCAGAATCAGCCCGACCAGCGGCCCGCGCTCGGCCAGATACTGGGCCAGAAACAACTGCCAGCGCTTTTTGTCGGTCTTGGCCACCGCCGCATAACCGTAGCCCGGCAGATCGACCAGCAATCCGCTGGGCGAGTCTTTTGGGCCGACGGCGAAAAAATTGATGTGCTGAGTACGGCCCGGCGTTTTGGAGGCGAACGCCAGTTGCCGCTGCTGACACAGGGTGTTGATCGCGGTGGATTTGCCGGCGTTGGAGCGGCCGACAAAGGCGATTTCAGGCAACCCGGTAACGGGCAGGTTCTCCATCGAAGAACTCGTCACCATAAAACGCGCACTGTGGAGCAAGGGGCTGAAACGCACCTGCGGGGGGGTTGACCTGCTGGAATTCCCTATATTCGCCATAACTTATGTATCGGTAGGATGCGCCATCTTGTGCAAACAGACTGGCCGGGTGCAGCAAAGGGCTGCGCTCTCGCCGGTGTTCGAGCCGCGCGGCGCAGTGCATTGTCGCTGTTTGTCATTGTTAGTCCGGCGCGGGCGAATTTCTGATGGATCGCTTTCATGCCCACCCCTTCGGTTGCAGTGCGCGTTGTCTTGATTCTTGCCGGCCTGTCGCTGGTGTCTGCCCCATCTTGGGGCGCCGACGCTCCGGCGGCTGCGGCGTCCAGTGTCAGCGAAACTTCCTTTCCCGCGCCCACGCCGGCGCAGCTTCAGGCGGGCGCCAAGGTGGCGCAGACCTGCGCTGCCTGCCACGGCATCGACGGCAACGCCACTTCGACCGAATTTCCCAAGCTGGCCGGGCAGCATGCCGACTATCTGGTCAAGCAGTTGCACGACTATCGCATCGCCAAGGGCGCCAAACACCCGGCGCGGGTCAACGCCATCATGAATGGCATGGCGGCAACGCTGACCGATGCGCAAATCCGAGATGTCGCGCTGTATTACAGCCGCCAGACCTTCAAGCCCGGGGTGGCCTTTGCCGACAAAAAAGAGTTGAAACTCGGCCAGGCGATCTGGATGGCGGGCATTCCCGACCGGGCCGTACCGGCGTGCGTATCGTGCCACGGCCCGGGCGGCGCGGGCATGCCTTCGCGCTATCCGCGTATCGGCGGGCAGTGGCAGGGCTACCTGGAAATGGAACTGCAGATGTTCCGCAACGACCGCCGCACCAACAGCCCAGAAATGCACGACATCGCCTCGCGCATGACCGACAAGCAGATCACCGCCGTGGCCGAGTATGCGGCGGGCTTGCGCGCCCCGTCCGAGTTGCGGCGCTGAATCGGGCCGCGCCTCCAGCCGAAAGGCGACCGATACGCTCTGTTACCGGAACTTTCGCCCGCCAGGCATGCTCTGTCCTACGGCGAGACCAAGGGTGAGAGTTAGGGTCTGATGGTTTGGGTTTGGGTTGAAATGACCCGGCACGAACAGCCGCTCGCTCAGCGGAAAACCACGCTGTCCCGGCCTGGCGCATGACACCTCTGGCCTGTGGGATGTCAAATTTGAGGTTTTTCTGTTTTGTTATATTGATTCGTTGATTTTTTCAAGCCATTGCATCTGTCATACCTGTCTTCGATGCCGTCCACCTCCCCTTTTGCGGCGTGCCGCAGGGCGGTCTGATTCACCGAAGTCTGGCCTACCGATTTCCCATCGATCGCTAATCGTTCGCTGCGCCAAGTTTCCCACCGTATGTCTGCCACCCCATCGCCAGTTCCCAACACCACTCTGAGTACCTCCGGCTGGGAGCTGCAGCACGGCTCACGCGCCTGGCGCGCCTTTGTCGAACTGCTTTCGTCGATGCGCTTCGCCATTGCGCTGCTGGTGATCGTCGCCGTCGCCAGCATCATCGGCACGGTGCTCACCCAGGGACAGCCCTACAACAATTACATCAACCAGTTCGGACCTTTCTGGGCGGAAGTGTTCCGCAAGTTCGAGCTGTACAACGTCTATTCCTCCTGGTGGTTCCTGCTGATCCTGACCTTTTTGGTGGTGTCCACCAGCCTGTGCCTGATCCGCAATACGCCCAAGATCATCACCGATCTGAAGACCTATAAAGAGGGGATGCGCGAGCAGAGCATGCGCCACTTCCACGAGCGCGGCGAAACCACGTTCACCGATGGCCGCGCGGCCACCGTGGCGCATTTGACGGGCGTCATGAAGAGCCACGGCTACAAGTTCAAGGTGCAGGAGCGTCCTGCGGCGCAGGAGGGCGGTTCGGGCGCCACCATGATCGCTGCGAAGACCGGAGGCATCAACCGCATTGGTTATGTGCTGGCGCATGCCGCATTCGTGCTGATCTGCGTGGGTGCGCTGTTTGATGGCGACATGATGATCAAGGCGCAGATGTGGATGTTCGGCAAAGAGCCGCTCAAGGCCAATATGCTGGTGTCGCAGGTGCCCGAGATCAACAAGCTGTCGGTGCACAACCCGACCTTTCGCGGCAACCTGCAGATTCCCGATGGCGGCGAATCCAATATGGCGGTGCTCAGTATGGGCGACGGCGTGTTGCTGCAGCCGCTGCCGTTCAACATCCATTTGAAAAAGTTCAATATCGACTTCTATTCCACTGGCATGCCGCGCTTGTTCGCCAGTGATGTGGTGATCACCGATCCCCGCACGGGCAAGAGCTTTCCGGCGAAGATCGAGGTCAACCATCCGTTAACGTATGACGGCGTCACCATCTTCCAGTCGGGCTTCGCCGATGGCGGGTCTGAACTGTTTCTCAAGGCCTGGCCGATGCACGGCCCCAGCGACAAGACTTTCGATCTGACCGGCACCGTGGGCTCGGATCGCCAGCTCAGCAATGGGGCGCAGAGCATGCAGGTCGAGTTCACCGAACTGCGAATCTTCAACGTGCAGGACATGAGCCCGGCGCAGATGACCGGCGTCAAGCCCAAGGAGCAATCCTTCATGTCCGGCTTCGATCGGCACCTGGGCGCACCCGTGGCCGCGCCGGGTGAGCGGCATCTGCAGAACATCGGCCCCGCGGTGATCTACAAGATTCGCGATGCTTCGGGTCAGGCGCACGAGTATTTCAACTACATGCTGCCGGTTGAGCTCAATGGTGAAAAGGTGTTCCTCGCCGGGGAGCGCGGCTCGCTCGACGCGGGTTATAAATATCTGCGCATACCGGCCGATAGCAATGATTCCATCGACGGCTGGATGCGGTTCCGCGCGGCCTTGTTCAACTCAAAAGATCGTCAGGAGGCCGCAGCCCAGTACGTCGCCGCGTCTTTGCCGCCAGACGCGACTGCCGAGCTGAAAAATCAACTCTTGGTGACCGCCTCGCGCACGCTGGATATTTTTGCGGGCGAAATTCCCAACGATCCCAAGACCGGTAAGCCGGTGGTTCAGGCGCCCGGCGGCCTGCCCGCGCTGGCGCAGTATCTCGAAGCCGCCGTGCCGCAAGACAAGCAGCAGCAGGCGTCCGACGTGTTCGTGCGCATTCTGAACGGCACGCTGTGGCAGCTCTGGCAGATCAGCCGCGAAAATCATGGCGAAAAGCCGGTCACTCAAGACCCGGCGCATGAAAAATTCTTCGACTCGGCCGTACTCGCCCTGTCCGACACCTTCTTCTATCCGTCGCCGCTCTATCTGCAGATGACCAACTACAAGCAGATCCAGGCCAGCATCTTCCAGGTGGCCCGTGCCCCTGGCAAGGTTGTGGTCTATACCGGCGCGGTCTTGCTCATTCTTGGCGTATTTGCCATGCTTTACATCCGTGAACGCCGCGTCTGGTTTTTGGTGAAAGACCGGGAAGACGGCGGCAGCGACACCCTCATGGCCATGAGCACCAACCGTCGCACCATGGAATACAAGAAGGAATTTGAAACACTGCGCACAGCCAGTCTGGGCGTAGCATCACCCGACCCGGCGAAAGCACACTCGCCGGACACTGCCTCGACCTGAATAGGGACCCGCCATGGAACTTGCCAGCAAATCCCATAGCTTGCCACTGAACTCCAAGAGTTCGGAACCTCCGCGCCAGAACGGCATCGGTGCTTACTTGCGCCGACGCTCCATGTATGACTGGATTTTTCTACTGCTCATCGCCGGCGGCGATGCGTATGTGCTGAGCCAATACGGCCAGAACATGAACTATTACGTCAAACTCATTTTCCTGGGAGCGACGACGACGTTGATGTTCCTCGGCTGGGGGTGGACGGCCATCAAGAATCTGGCGCTTGTCGTCACGGGCCTTTCGCTCTTCGGCATCTGGCTTTACCAGGGGCCGGATGGGCACGCCGTGCTGGCGCGCAGTGAACAGGTGTTTTTCCTCAAGTACTTCCTCGCCAGCCAGTCCGCGATTCTGTGGATGGCGTTCTTGATGTTCCTGAGCACCGCAGCCTACTGGTTCGGCATGTTCACCGGCCCGGCGCAGAACACCGCAACAGGCATGGCGCTGGCCGGCGGAGGCGGGGCGATGGTTGGCGGCGGCGACGGTATGGTGCGCGACGCCAAGGGCTGGCAGTCCAATTTCTCGC
>CALBRU010000415.1 GCA_937927695.1 uncultured Thiomonas sp.
CCGAGGTCTTCGAGCACGCGCGCAAACGCCACGTCGCCCTGAATGCTGTCGCGCCCTACGCCTTCCACCCTCACCGGCGAGCCCTTGCCGTGCCATTGACCCAGCACGCCCGCTGCTAGAAAGTAAGAGGCCGACGACGCATCGCCCTCCACGGCGATGCGGCCAGGGCTGCGCAAGCGGCTGCCCGCAGCAATGACAAACCGCTCCCACCCGGTGCGCTGCACCTGCACGCCAAAGCGCCGCAGCAGGTTGAGGGTGATCTCGATATAGGGTTTGGAAATCAGCTCGCCCTGCACCGCAATGGCGACGTCGTGATCGCTCGCCTTGAGCGGCAGCGCCAGCAGCAGGGCGGTGAGAAACTGGCTGGAGACATCGCCGCGCACGGCCACGTCGCCATTCAGACGGAAATGGCTGGCCCCGATGTGCAGCGGCGGATAGCCTTCCTGTCCGGTGTAGCGGATGTCACAACCGAATTGCCGCAACGCATCGACCAGATCGCCGATCGGGCGCTCATGCATTCGGGGCACGCCGCGCAGCGCATAGTCGCCCCCCAGCAGCGCCAGCGCGGCGGTGAGGGGGCGGATCGCGGTGCCAGCATTGCCCATGAACAGATCGGCCTGTTCTGCCGGAAAGCGCCCTGCCCCGCCCTGCACATGAGCCGTCTCGCCCTCGCGCCGCACGGCAATGCCCAGCGCTTGCAGCGCAGCGAGCATCACGCGGGTATCGTCGGAATCGAGCAGGCCGGTGATCTCGGTCTGTCCCTCTGCCAGCGCCGCAAGCAGCAAGATGCGATTGGAAATGCTCTTGGAACCGGGCAGCTTCACCCGTCCGCCCGCGCCGATGAGCGGCGGCAGATCGCGCGCCTCAGACTTCATCATCGGACGACGCCGGAGCGTCCCAGCCCTGCCGCACCTGGCTGGCGCGGCGAATCAGCGCCTCGACCGCGCTCCAGTTGCCCTGCTGAATCTGCGCCTCAAAACCCGCCAGCGCTTGCCTGTAGAGTTGCAGTTGCCGCAGCACTTCGTCGCGATTGGCCTGCAGCACATCGCGCCACATGTGCGGATCTCCCCCGGCGATGCGGCTGAAGTCGCGAAACCCCGGCCCGGCCAGTTGCAGAAAAGCGCTGCCCTGCGGCTGGCTGGAGAGCGCATACACATAGCTGAACGCCAGCAGATGCGGCAGGTGGCTGACGGCGGCAAAGGCCGCATCATGCTCTTCGGGCGACATCACCGAAACCACGCCGCCGATCGACTCCCACGCCTGGGTGGCGATATCCACAAAGCTGTCACTGTTGGCTGCAAGCGGCGTGATGACCACGCGCTTGCCGTCGAACAAACCAGCCTCGGCATGCAGCACCCCGCTCTTTTCCTTACCGGCTATTGGGTGACAGGGCACGAACTGGCTTTGCCGCGCGCCGAGTTGCGACTGCGCCGCCGCCACCACATTGCCCTTGGTGCTACCGACATCCATCACCAGCGCGTGGGGTTCGAGCCCGTGCCGCAACTGCTTGAGCAGATCGCCGGTGGACACCACCGGCACGGCCAACAGCACGAGATCGGCGCCATGCACCGCGCGCAGCGCCGAATCAGCCTCTTCGTCGATGATGCCGCGTTCCAGCGCGGTGCGGGTGGTCGTGGGCGACTTGCTGTAGCCCACGATGTGCCGCGCCAGCTTGGCACGGCGCGCCGCCAGGGCCAAAGAGCCGCCGAGCA
>CALBRU010000416.1 GCA_937927695.1 uncultured Thiomonas sp.
TTTTCATCAACCAGATCCGCATGAAAATCGGCGTGATGTTCGGCAATCCCGAAACGACGACCGGCGGCAACGCGCTCAAGTTCTACTCCTCCGTGCGCCTGGACATCCGTCGCATCGGGGCCATCAAGAAGGGCGAAGAAGTCGTCGGCTCTGAAACCCGCGTCAAGGTGGTGAAGAACAAGGTCGCGCCGCCGTTCAAACAGGCGGAGTTCGACATCCTCTATGGCGAAGGTATTTCGCGCGAAGGCGAAATCGTTGATCTGGGGGTGGTTGCCAAACTGGTGGAGAAATCCGGCTCCTGGTATGCCTACAACGGCGAGAAAATCGGCCAGGGCAAGGACAACGCGCGCGAATTTCTCAAGTCCAACCCCGACATCGCCCGCGAGATCGAGAACAAGGTCCGCGCAAGCCTTGGCGTGCCTGAGGCCAATGCGCTGATGACGGCCGATATGTCCGAGGAAGAACAAGACTGAGTCCGTTGCCATGAGTCTGTCTCGCGCCCAGCCTTCTTTGCGTGCGCGGGCCGTGCGCTATCTCTCGCAACGGGAGCACAGCCCGTTGGAACTGCGGCGCAAGCTGCTGCGCTATTGTGAGGAGCCCGAAGAGGTCGAGGTGCTGCTCGTCAGTTTGGAGCAGGCGGGTCTGCTCAGCAGTGAGCGTTTTGCCCAGTCGCTCATTCATCGGCGGCAGCAGCGTTACGGCAATTTGCGCATCGCACAAGAGCTCGACGCGCACGGCCTGTCGTCTGATGCCACGGCAAACCTGCGTCAGTCCCTGAAAGACAGCGAGCTGACTCGCGCCCATGCCGCTTGGGCGCGAAAATTCCAGGCGCTTCCGCAAGACGCTGCCGAGCGGACCAAACAGGCTCGTTTTTTGACTCAACGTGGCTTCAGCGGGGACGCCGTCCGCGCGGTGTTGCGCGGCGAGGGCGCGGAAGACGACTGACTTGCTGCGCCGCAGCAGGCTGCTACACTGATTCTTGCGCTTCATCAAAAATAGATCCACCATGCGCGACACTCCTGCCGCCCCGTCTTCGCCCAATCGCCGTCTGGTTCACCGCCGCAGTCTCAGTATCGAGGTCTATGCGCGAGAGGATGGCTTGTGGGATCTGCAGGCCGAATTGCGGGACGTGAAAACGCGCGATCTCACCCTGTCCGAACGCACCCGCCCGGCGGGCATTCCGGTGCATGACATGTTGCTCATCGTCACCATCGACGACGCGCTCAACATCGTCGATGCCCGCTCGCACACCCTGTTCAGCCCTTACGACACTTGCGGCGATCACGATGACGCCTACCGACGGCTGATCGGTCTCAATCTGCTGCGCGGATTTCGTTCCGCGGTGCGCGAGCGCCTGGGCGGCGTGCTGGGCTGCACCCATCTCACCGAATTGACGCAAGTGCTGCCTACCGCAGCCATTCAAGGGCTGGCCGGGCTGGCGACGATTACCTTGCCGGAGCCTCAAGAAAGCGCAGAGCCGCCCCAAGCTTTCTTGGCCCCCTCGGAGGGCGGGTCGGCCAGCCGACCCTGGGGGCACTTAGACGCGGAGCGTGCCGCAGGTATGCCTTTTCAGCTCAACCGCTGCCACGCCCTGCGGCTGGACAGTCCAGCAGTCGCTGAGTTTTATCCCCGTTGGGCGCAACAAACCGCGCCACAACGCACCGAAGGCACAATGCCTACACCCCAAGTCGAGGACGAGACGCCATGAAAATTCATGAATATCAGGCCAAGCAACTATTGAGAGAACACAGTGTGCCGGTACCGCGCGGCAAGCCCGCGTTTTCCGTCGATGAGGCCGTCGCTGCAGCGCAGGAGTTGGGTGGTCCGGTCTGGGTGGTGAAGGCGCAGATTCACGCCGGCGGGCGGGGCAAGGGCGGCGGTGTCAAGCTGGCGCGTTCGCTCGACGAGGTACGGCAGCTTGCGTCGCAAATCCTGGGCATGCAGCTCGTCACCCATCAAACCGGGCCTGCGGGGCAGAAAGTGCGACGGCTGCTGATCGAGGATGGCGCCGATATCCAAAAAGAGTATTACGTCGCCGTGCTCACCGACCGCGCGACGCAGAAGGTGGCGGTCATGGCGTCGAGTGAAGGCGGCATGGACATCGAAGAAGTCGCCGCCAAGACGCCGGAGAAAATCCTCAAGGTGTTCGTTGATCCGCTGGTTGGTTTGCAGGACGCGCAAGGGCTGGAACTGGCCGCGGGCATCGGCATTCCGCCCGCCTCGCAGGCCCAGGCGGTCGACGTGTTCAAGAAGCTCTACCAGTGCTACATGGACACCGACGCCTCGCTGGTGGAGATCAACCCGCTCATTCTCGAAGGCAACGGCCAGATCAAGGCGCTCGATGCCAAGTTCAACATCGACGACAACGCCCTGTTCCGCCACCCCGAAATCGAGGCGCTGCGCGATCTCGATGAGGAGGACCCGGCCGAGGTGCAGGCGCACAAATTCGACCTCGCCTACATCCAACTCGACGGCAATATCGGCTGCCTGGTAAACGGCGCCGGCCTGGCCATGGCGACGATGGACACCATCAAGCTGTTCGGCGGCTCACCCGCCAACTTTCTCGATGTGGGCGGCGGCGCCACCACCGAAAAGGTGACCGAGGCGTTCAAGATCATGCTGCACAACCCGCATGTCAAGGCGATTCTGGTCAACATCTTCGGCGGCATCATGCGCTGCGACACCATCGCCGAGGGCGTCATAGCTGCCTCGCGCACCGTGGGCCTGAGCGTGCCGCTGGTCGTGCGCATGAAGGGCACCAACGAGGAGATCGGCCGCAAGATGCTGGCCGACTCCGGCTTGCCCATCATCAGCGCCAACACCATGGGCGAGGCGGCGCAAGCCGCCGTTCATGCCGCGCAGGCCTGAGCCGCACCCCACCGAACAAGAGGACAACATGGCTATCCTGATCAATAAAGACACCAAGGTCATCACACAGGGCATTACCGGCAAAACAGGGCAGTTTCATACCCGCATGTGTCGCGACTATGCCAACGGCAAGAACTGCTTCGTCGCCGGCGTCAACCCCAAAAAGGCTGGCGAAGACTTCGAGGGCATTCCTATTTACGGCACAGTGGCCGACGCCAAGGCGGCTACGGGCGCCACGGTTTCCGTCATCTATGTGCCCCCGGCTGGTGCGGCTGCCGCCATTTGGGAGGCCGTGGAGGCCGACCTCGATTTGGCGATCTGCATCACCGAGGGCATTCCCGTGAAGGACATGTTGCTTGTGCGCAACCGCATGAAGGCCAAGGAGGCGGCCGGTGGCAAGAAAACCCTGCTGCTCGGCCCGAACTGCCCCGGCCTGATTACGCCCGATGAAATCAAGATCGGCATCATGCCCGGACACATTCACCGCAAGGGCCGCATCGGCATCGTGTCGCGGTCGGGCACGCTCACTTACGAGGCAGTGGCGCAGGTCACCGAACTCGGGCTGGGCCAGAGCAGCGCGGTGGGCATCGGCGGCGACCCGATCAACGGTCTCAAGCACATCGACATCATGCGGGCGTTCAACGACGACCCTGATACCGATGCCGTCATCATGATCGGCGAGATCGGCGGCTCTGACGAAGCCGAAGCCGCGCGCTGGTGCAAGGCCCATATGAAAAAGCCGGTGGTCGGCTTCATCGCGGGCGTCACGGCGCCTCCGGGCAAGCGCATGGGCCATGCCGGGGCGCTGATCTCTGGTGGGGCCGACACGGCCGATGCCAAGCTCGCCATCATGGAGGAATGTGGCTTTACCGTGACGCGCAATCCGTCTGAAATGGGCAAGCTTCTCCAGCAAGTCCTGCGCTGATCCATGCTAACGCCGGGGCTGCTCCCGGTTACAAACGGTATGATGCAACACAAGTCCCGATGGGACTGCATTGATACCTCCTGGGGCAGCCATCGGCATGGAACACTATCTCACCGTCGAGTTCTTGACGGCCATCGGTCAGATCGTTCTGATCGACATTCTTCTGGGCGGAGACAACGCCGTGGTCATTGCATTGGCCACGCGCAAGCTCCCGCCGCACCAACGCAAGCTCGGCATTCTGTGGGGCACCGCGGGCGCCATCGTGCTGCGGGTGGTGTTGATTTTTTTCGCGCTGACCCTGCTCAAGCTGCCTTTGCTCAAGATCGTCGGTGCGCTGCTGCTGTTTTGGATCGGTATCAAGCTGCTCGCCCCGCAAGAGGAAGAGGGACACGGCGATGTGCAAGCGGCAGACAAGCTGTGGGCCGCGGTCAAGACCGTGATCATCGCCGACTTTGTGATGAGCCTGGACAACGTGATCGCCATTGCCGGAGCCGCGCAAAACGCCGGGGAGCAGCACAGCATGCTGCTGGTGGTGTTTGGCCTGCTGCTGAGCGTGCCCATCATCGTCTGGGGCAGCCAGTTGGTCATCCGCCTGATGCAGCGCTTTCCGGTGGTGATCACCCTCGGGGCGATGCTGCTGGGCTGGATTGCCGGTGGCCTGCTTGTCACCGATCCTGCAGTGGAGCACTGGGTTGAAGCGCTGCCCTGGGCGGCCTACGCAGAAAAAATTGCCGGGCTGATCGGCGCCATCGTGGTGTGGGCCGTGGCAAAGCTGATCTATCGCCGCCCCTCGGCTTCTGCAGCATGAGCACCATCATGGCTAAAACGCCCAGTACCAGCCCCGCCCTGCAGTACGAAATGATCAGCCTCACCCATACGGGGCGGGTGCGCGAGCACAACGAAGACGCGGTGGCGTTCGACGCCCTGGCGCAGGTTGCCGTGCTGGCCGACGGCATGGGCGGCTACGCAGCCGGCGAAGTGGCCAGCGGCATGGCGACGGCCCAGATCTGCGCCCGTATTTCCCGCCTGAAGGCCGACTATCCGAAGGTGACCGCACTCGATCTGTCCACCGAACTTCGTTTTGCCGTGCGCCATGTCAACGCCGAGATTCTGCGAGCCGCGCGCAGCAATGCGCAGTATGCCGGGATGGGCGCCACGCTGGTTGCCGTAGCGTTTACTGGAAATGTGGCGGTGATCGCCCATGCAGGCGATTCTCGCGCTTATCTGCTGCGGCAGAATCAACTGCGCCTGCTCACGCACGACCACTCGGCCCTGCAGGAGCAGATCGACATGGGGCTGATTCTGCCCGAGGATGCGGAAACGATAGGCGGCAAAAATCTGGTGACACGGGCGCTAGGCGTGGATGCCCGGCTAGACCCGGATGTCGCCATGCATCCCATGATGGCGGGGGATTTGTTGCTTCTGTGTTCGGATGGCTTGAACGATATGTTGACTGATGCCAAAATCGAAAACGTATTGCGACAATATGCTGAACATCCTGCGGCGGCTGCGCGCCAGCTGGTGGATGATGCCAATGTGGCAGGCGGGCGTGACAATGTTTCCGTCATTCTGGTGACTGTGCGCTGACTCAGCCGATGCGTTTTTCTATATTCTGATCTGACTCATTAAACGGACTTCAAATCGTGGCCAAACTCGTGATCACCCTGGATGGCAAGGTTTTGAAAGAGGTCGTGCTCAGCAAAGACCGCACGACGCTCGGGCGTCGTCCGTACAACGATGTGGTCATCGACAACTTGGCGGTCAGCGGCGAGCATGCCGTGTTGCTGCGCGATAGCGGAACGGATGCCGAGAGCTACACCATTCAAGACCTGGGCAGCACCAACGGCACCTATCTGAACGGCGCGCCCATCAAGTCCAGCCCCTTCCGCGAAGGCGATACGGTCGATATCGGCAAGTACAGTCTGCGGCTGCTGTCCGATACGCGTCAAACGACATTCGGCCCGTCACGCTTTGGCGCCTCTACCGGGTTTGGCAATTCCCGTTTCGG
>CALBRU010000417.1 GCA_937927695.1 uncultured Thiomonas sp.
GCGTTCTGGCCGTTGTTGGCGTCGATCACCAGCAGGATTTCGTGCGGCGCGCCGTCCATGGCCTTGGCCGTCACGCGTTTGACCTTTTTCAGCTCCTCCATGAGGTGAAGCTGGGTGGGCAGGCGCCCGGCGGTATCGACGATCACCACGTCCAGCTCGCGCGCCTTGCCTGCGCTCACAGCGTCGAAGGCAACGGCGGCCGGGTCGCCGCCGTCTTGCGAGATGACTTGCACCTGATTGCGCTGCCCCCAGGCGACGAGTTGCTCGCGCGCCGCGGCGCGGAAGGTGTCGCCCGCGGCCAGCAGCACTTTTTCATCGGCGCGCAGCAGGTGCTGGGTGAGCTTGCCGATGGTGGTGGTCTTGCCCGCGCCGTTCACGCCCACCATCATCAGCACGGTGGGGTTCTGACGACCGATGTCGAGCGGTTTTTGCAGGGGACTGAGCAAATCGGCCAACGCGTCGGCGAGCAGGCCGCGAACTTGGGCGGGGGTTTCAGCGCGGGCCGATTTCACGCGCCGACGCAGATCAGCCAGCAGTGCGGTCGTGGCGGGCATGCCGGCATCGGCCATGATGAGGGCGGATTCGAGTTCTTCATACAGCGCTTCGTCGATCTTGCTGCCGCCGAACAGGCCGCTGATGCCCGATCCGGTCTTTCGCAAGCCGGAGCGCAGGCGGCTGAACCAGCCGGAAGTCGGCTGCTCTTCGGCGACGAGCACGACAGCCTGCGATGGCTCGGCCTCAGACCTCGTCGCAACGGCGGGATCCACGGCCGGTGCGGCCTCAGCGGGCGCGTCCAGTTGCAGGGCGGCAAGCGCGGTGATCGCCTCAGGCGCAACCTCGGCCGTCGCCTCGGGCACGGCGGTTTCGGGAGCGGATTTGCGTTTGAAAAAGCGGAACATGGACAGCCGATCGAAGAAAAGAGGACAAGATGATGCACGACAGACTCCTACAATTTACCTGCCCATGAATACCCAGTCTCCAGGCCATCGCGCCCCAAGTCCTTCCGTCCGCCCCCGCCGCGCGCACAGCGGCGAAGTCCGCATCATTGGCGGGCTGTGGAAACGCAGCAAACTCGCCGTGCCCGACTTGCCGGGCCTGCGCCCCACGCCAGACCGGGTGCGCGAGACCGTGTTCAACTGGCTCGGCCAGACGCTCGCCGGTCTGCGCGTGCTCGATCTCTACGCAGGCAGCGGCGCACTCGGGCTGGAAGCGGCCTCGCGCGGGGCAACCTCGGTGTTGCTGATCGAGCAGCATCCCCGCTGCGTGGCCGCGATTACCGCTGCCGCGCAGCGCCTCGGCGCGACTCAGGTGCAAGTGCGAGGCGCCGATGCGCTCTCCTGCGCGCACGGTTTGGCGCGTGCTGGCGAACGCTTCGACATTGTGTTCATCGACCCACCCTATGTCAGCGCGCAACAACTCGCCGCGCTGCAGGCGGTGCAGCCGCTGGTCGCATCACAAGGTCTGGTTTATGTGGAGACCGATGCGGCCGAACTGTTCGATTCGCTGGAAACCGAGGGCTGGGCTGTCTGGCGACGGAGTCGGGCCGGTCAGGTGCACTTCGCTTTGCTGGGGCGCAACACCGCCGACGCGCAGGCGCCGCAAAACCCCTAAACTGCACTTCTTTTCCACGCTTACAGCCCGTTGCCATGTTGCTCGCCATCTACCCCGGCACCTTCGACCCGCTCACTCGCGGCCATGAAGACCTGGTGCGCCGCGCCAGCAAGTTGTGCGACCGGCTGGTGGTGGCCATCGCCGCCGGTCACCACAAGAACGCCATGTTCACCCTGGACGAACGGCTGGACATCGCGCGCGAGGTGCTCTCGCCCTATCCCAACGTCGAAGTCAGCGGCTTTACCGGACTGTTGCGCGATTTCGTCGTGGCGCGCGGCGCCCAGGTAGTGGTACGCGGGCTGCGCGCGGTCAGCGACTTCGAGTACGAATTCCAGATGGCCGGCATGAACCGTCAGCTCATGCCCGACGTCGAAACCCTGTTTCTCACCCCTGCAGATCAGTACCAGTTCATTTCCGGGACGTTCGTGCGGGAAATCGCCATGCTCGGCGGCGACGTGAGCAAATTCGTGGTTCCCTTGGTGATGGATCGGCTGCAGGCCAAGGTGGCCCAGCGGCGCACCGCCCCGACCTGAAGATCATCATGGCCCTGTGGATCACCGACGACTGCATCAACTGCGATGTGTGCGAGCCCGAATGCCCGAATGAGGCAATTTTCATGGGCCCGGAAATTTATGAAATCAACCCCGACCGCTGCACCGAGTGCGTGGGGCATTTCGACACGCCGCAATGCGTGCAGGTCTGCCCGGTGAACTGCATTCCGGTGCGGCCTGACCGGGTGGAAAGCAAAGATCAGTTGATGGAAAAGTATCGCCAACTGACCGCGGCGAAAGCGCCCGCGTCCTGAAAGAACCGTCGCTGCGTCAGGGCGCCGCTTTGGGGCTCGGCGGAATGACCACGCGACGCTCCCGAGTTTGTTGAAGGCGGTGTCTGTTGCGCGCTGCGTGCGCTTTCTCAGCCGCCCTTTTGGCTTTTTCCGCTTTTTTGGCTTCGCGCTGCTGCAAGGCCAGTAGGCGTTTTTGCTCGCGATAGGCCGCTGCCGCTCTCTGCTGCTCTTGCCAGTGCAGTATAGCCTTCGTTATCTACCGTGTAGACATTCGCCTTGGCCTGGATCAACACTTCAAGGCTCTCTTCGTCGCCAGCAGTTGCAGCCGCAATCAGTGCGTTCTGCCCTTGGTAGTCTTGAATGTGAGGATCCACTCCACTGGTGAGGAATAACTGCACACATGCGGACTTGCCGTTCTCTGCCGCCTCAATCAATACAGTCTTACCATCTTGATCAAGATCACTGATGTTCGCCTTCGCATCTAGGAGGATTTCTGCGTAGTCGGTGCTGCCAGACGCAGCTGCTCTCGATAGAGCAGTAGAGCCGTCCTC
>CALBRU010000418.1 GCA_937927695.1 uncultured Thiomonas sp.
CCCTGTCGCTGTTCGGCTTCGGCCGCAAGGACCTCGT
Organism: uncultured Thiomonas sp.; assembly: GCA_937927695.1. GTDB lineage: Bacteria > Pseudomonadota > Gammaproteobacteria > Burkholderiales > Burkholderiaceae_C > Thiomonas. The sequence continues at coordinate 38 of CALBRU010000418.1, forward strand.
CTACGACCTCAAAAACACCCGCCACGTGGTGCTGCAGACCCGCAACATCTTCGAGGCCATAAACGTCAAGGAGGTCAACGACCTGCTCGACGCCCGGGAGGCCGGGGCCAGGATCACCTGCATCGACGTGCGGGCCACGGTCACGGCGGCCTGCCCGGCAAGGCGGTTGAGAGCAACGCTGCCGATCTGCGCGCCCGCGGCGATTTGCACGACTTCACCCTCGACGGAACCCTGCAGATGGACGCCGCCCGTGCCCAACTGCAAGCCCGTCTCACGCCATTCGATGCCACGCCGCTGCGCAGCGCCCGGCTCAGCTCGAACGCGCTCGACCCCTCTGCCTTCGCCGCAGGGCTACCCCGAGCTGCATTGAATGTGCAGCTCAATCTCGGCCCGTCGAGCGCGCAAAGGCTGGTGGGCAGTCTGCGCGTGCGCAACACCCTGCCCGGCCCGATCGACCAGCAGCGCCTGCCGCTGCACAGCCTGAGCGCCACGCTCGCGGGCGATGCGCAGCAGGCCAGCGCGCATGATCTGCTCATCGACCTGGGCGCTGGCGGGCAGATTCGCGGCTCGCTCGACTGGACGCAGCCTATGCTGCAAGCCCGCCTGAAAGTCGCCCAGCTCAACGCCCGCGCACTCGACGCCAAGCTGGCCGCCACCCGCCTGTCCGGCCCGGTGGCGATCGACGCCAGCGCGCAACTGCAAAGCGTTCAGGCCACCCTCACCCAGCCGGGCTGGGACGTTCGTGTGCAGGCGCAGCGCCAGGGTGATACCGTGCATCTGCGCCACCTGCTGCTCTCGGCGCTGGGCGGACGTCTGGAGGCCAGCGGCACTCTGTCCACCGCAGGCGCGCAAGCTTTTGACCTGAGCGCCCGGCTGCGGCAGTTCAACCCCGCGCAATTCGGCGCCTATCCCAAGGCCACGCTGAACGCCGACCTCACCGCCAGCGGCGCCCTCGTCCGCCGTCAGGCCAATCTCGCGCTGCAACTCGCTCCCAGCGTGTGGCGCGGTCACACCTTCACCGGCCACGCCCGGCTCGCGCTCGACCCGCAACGCCTGTGGGACGTGGACGCTGCGCTCACCCTCGGTGCCAACCAGCTCAGCGCGAAAGGCGCATTCGGCCAGCCCCGAGATGCCTTGCAGTGGACGCTGCGCGCCCCGCAACTCGCGCAGATCGACCCTGCCCTGCAAGGCAGCGCCCAAGCGCAGGGCCAGTTGCAAGGCGGCTTGCAAGCGCCCTCGGGCACCGTCTCGGTGCAAGCGGACGAACTGCGCTGGGCCAGCGCGCTCGCGCTGCAACACCTCAGCGCCCAGAGCAACTTCAGCACCGGCCGTGCGCCGACCACCACCACCGCCATGCCATCCGCAAGCGCCCTGCTCAACCGTCTCGCGGGCTCGCTGCAGCTCGACCTCGACGGCCTGCGCTGGACCAAGGGCGCGCAAACCCTGCAGATCGGCAGTTTGCACACCCAGGCGCAGACCACGGCCGGGCTGGACGGACGACTGCAACTGGGCGCCCGGCTGCAAGACCTGCGGCTGGCGTCAACTGCAAATAGCAGCGCAGAAAAAGTGATCGATACCGCGACCCTGAACATCGCGGGCACCCGCGCCCAGCACACTGTGCTGCTTGCCGTGCAAGGCCAGTTGCCCCGGCGCAGCACCAGCAGCACCTCCACCACAACACCCACATCACGGCCCGCCTCGCCCCCCTTGCCGCTCGATCTGCGGCTGAGTGCTGCGGGCGGCTGGCACGGCGACCAGCAAGGCTGGCGCGGCCAGATCACCTCGCTGGAAAACACCGGCCCGGTCGCGCTCAAGCTCCAGGCGCCCGCAAAGCTCGATCTGGCGTTTTCCCCGTTGCGACTGCAGGTCGAGCATGCCGCTCTAAAGATCCAAGCCGGGCTGATCGATCTGGACAGCCTGCAACTCGCTCCTGGCATATTGCGCACCAAGGGTCGTCTGCAGGCCGTCCGCACCGCCGACCTGCTTGCCCTGGGCGGCATCGCCCCGACGCGGCTGCGCAACACACTGGTGCTTTCGGGCCGCTGGCAGATCGACGCCGGTGCAACCGTGAACGGCCAGATCCATCTGCAGCGCGACAGCGGCGATATCGCGCTGCAACTTGCCGCCGCTCCCGCCAAGCCTGTGGGCACCGTCATCCTTGCCCCGACCTGCGACGCCACCTTCGGCGCCGCCGCGTCGCGCGGCGGCTTCATGCCGCTGGGCATCGGCCAGCTGGTGCTCGACATCACAGCGAAAGACAGCCGAGTACAGGCGCAGGGCGTGGTGCAGACCG
>CALBRU010000419.1 GCA_937927695.1 uncultured Thiomonas sp.
CCTGCGGCAGCACCACGGTGTGCATGAAGCGGTGCAGCCGGGTTTGCAGGGTGCTGACGCGCGGCGACGGCGCGGTTTCGACCGATCTGGGCGGCATGGGAGCGTTCACACCCTCTCAGTCGCGCTGCGACAGGATCTGGCTGGCCAGATGAACGTGCAGGGCGCTGGCGTAGCTCGGCGCATTGGGCAGGACTTTGCGCGGCCTGCCCGAGGCGCCGGGGATGGCGTCGACCAGTTGCAGCGCCGTCTGCAGCGCATCGGCGGGCCGGCACAGGCGGTTGACCACGCCGAGCTGATGCAGCCGGGCCGCGCCGAGTCCCAGACCGGGCAGCGCGGCCTCGTTGCACGCGGGCCGCGGCAGCAGTTGGGCGGCCAGCCATTGCGCACCGCCCACGTCGCTCTCGGGCAGCAGGGAGTCGATCAGCTGGAACTGGGCGTTGTCGGCCGCGACGAGCAGATCGCAGGCCAGCGCCAGCGCGGCTCCGGCGCCACGCGCCTGGCCTTCGACCGCTGCGACCACCAGCGGTTCGCAATCGCGCAGGGCGAGGATGCAATCGTGCAAGGCGTCAAGCGCGCTGGTGTCGTGCAGGCCGCTGCAAAAGTGATGTTCGCTTCCGGTGAGCACCACGGCGCGGATCTCGCCATCGCGTTGCGCCGTGGTGAGTGCCTCCAGCGTGGCCGAGCAGAGCGCAGCGCTCAGGGCGTTGCAGCTTTCGGGGTGGTGCAGGCGCAGCACGAGGCTGTCGCCCTGACGTTCGGCTTGGAGTTCGGCGCTCATGCAGTAAGGGTGGGGCCAGAGGTGCAAGCATCATATTCAGCTCGCCATACGCTCCCACGGACTGTGGGGTGTTTTCCACAGAAAATCAGGCGATTGTTAATTTTTTCACACCCTTTTCATCTGGATTTTGTTGATGCCGATTGGAATGAAAGCTGCGTGATACATTGCTTTCGGGTTATTCGACACATTTTGATGTCGACCCTTATTTGCGCTGCAATGCCCTTGGTTTTTCGCCGTTTCGCCTCTTTTCTAACGACTTGCAATGGCCTGCTCTCGTGCTTGCGGCCCTGGATGCTTGCGGCCGGGCTCGCGGCGCAGTTCGTGACTCCAGCGCAGGCGCTGATGATCGGTGCACCGCAAACGCGCGCCGAACTCGGCCGCACCCTGCAGATGACGATTCCGGTGCACCTCGATGCGCAGGAGTCCTTGCCGCTGTCGTGCGTGCAGGCGCAGGCGCAATCGGGCGAGTTTGGCGGTGGGGTGGGGTCGCTGGCGATTACTTCGAAACCGTCGGCTGACGGGCTGACCTTGCTATTGCGCAGCCAGCAAGCGCTGCGCGAGCCGATTCTGATTGTGCGTCTGCACCTGGCCTGCCAGTACCAACGCACTCAGGTTTATACCTTGCTGGTCGATCCGCCGACGCCCGAATTGGCGATGGTCGCGGGCAGTGCGGTTGGCAATCGTTCTGCGGGGCAGACGCCGTCCAGCAAGGTCGCGGCGCCAGCGCAAACGCCGGGGTCACGTCAGTCG
>CALBRU010000420.1 GCA_937927695.1 uncultured Thiomonas sp.
CCGGATGAACCAGATGACGATGGCGCCCAGCGCCCCGATGATGGCCACCCAGCGCCAGCCATCGAGCCCCGCGATCTGATGCGGCACCAGCAGCCATCCCAGGAATGCGACCACCGGAACCGCGCTGAAGGTGATGAACTGGTTCATCGCGAAATAAGTGCCCCGCTTGGCCTGCGGCGCCAGTTCCGAGACATAGGTGTCGATGTTGACCATCTCCAGGCCGATCCCGATGGAGGCGATGAACCGCCAGATGTCGATATTCATCGCGGTTTGCTGAAACGCCATGATGAGGGTGGCGATGCAATACCAGAGCAAGGCCCAGGTATAGACCGCACGCCGACCATACCGGTCCGACAGCCAGCTCACGAACAGCGTGCCCACCCACAAACCGAGAAACAAGGCTGCAACAAAGCTGGCGATACCCTGAAAGCCGAACAGCCCCTTGGTGGTCGCGGTGAACACCCCGCTTTTGAACAGGCCGGGCGCGATGTAAGCGGTCAGAAACAGGTCGTAAAACTCGAACAGCCCGCCCAGCGAGAGCAGGATGACCATATTGCGCACGGTCTTCGAGGGAGGCAGGCGGTCGATGCGCGCCGCGATGGTGGGCGCGCCGTGGTGGCCGGGACGGGGGCCTTCAGACGCCTCTGCGCCGACTTGCGCTGGGATGGTGTTCATGCTTGTCTCCTGTATTTATCCTTCTCCCATGATGGATGGAAAAAACAGGGGACGGGGTGTCGAAATGTGACTTGGTGTGAAGCCTTGCTTCAGCTGGGTTGCAACACGCTGGCGCCGGGCTGTTTGAGCAGTTGCGCCCATTCCTCGAGCTCGCGCGGCTCGCCGAACAGATAGCCCTGCATGCTTTGCAGGCCCATGCCGTGCAGCGCCTGGGCGCATTCGCGCGTTTCAACGCCCTCGGCGACCACGTTGATCGACAGGCGTCGGGAGATATCGACGAGTCCGCGCACGATTTCCGCGTTGCGCATGTCCTTGGTCACATCCGCCGTGAAACTGGCCGGAATCTTGATGTCGCTCGGATCGAGAATCTTGAGGTATTCGAACGAGGCGTAGCCCTCGCCGAAATCGTCCATTGCCACCCGCACGCCCGATTTGCGCAGCGACTGCACATTGCGCGCCACACTGGGAAACGCCGGAATGGCGCGGCGCTCGGTCACTTCGACCATCAGGCGCTCGGGCGCCCAAGCGTAGCGCTGCAGGGTACTGCTGATGTGCTCGATCAGTGCCGGATCGCCGATCTGATCGGCCTCGATATTGACCGAGATATAGCCGTTCCAGCCCGTCCAGTTGGACAGCACTCGCGCCTCGGAAATGGCTTCTTCCATCACCCAGAAAAACAGCTCGCTGGTCTGTGCAGGGGTCAGTTGCGGCAGAAACATCAGCGGGGAATGCCGCTTCGGTGCATCTTCCGCGCGCCAACGGAACAGCACCTCCAGCCCGATGACCTGCCCCGCCGGGAAACTCACCTGCGGTTGATAAACCAGCGCCGGAGCCCCCGCTCCCGCATGTGCGGCAATCTCAGAAAAAACGTCGCGTTCCACGATGAAGGTGCCGCTTAATCGTTGTTGAAGAGTGTTGTTGAAAGTACCAAGCCTGAATATTTCCGGCAGGTTAGCATGGGTTTTGAAACGCTCAAATCCGGATTTGCAAATTCCGTGCTCTCAGACGACAACGCGCGCGATCGATGCCAGCCACGACACCATGACCACCTCCCGCCAACCCCGCTCGCGTAACGCCACCCTTGCCCAAGCCCTTCCCGGCAGCTCGCAAACCGGCCCGAGCTACCGGGTATCGGTTGCCGATGCACACGCGCACCAGTTTCTGGTCGAGCTCGATCTGCCCCACCCGGAACCAGCGGGGCAGGAGTTCTGGCTCCCGGTCTGGATTCCCGGCAGCTATCTGGTGCGCGAGTTCGCCCGCCATGTCTTGCAGGTGCAGGCCTGGTGCGCCGACAAGCCCATCGCACTACACAAAATCACCAAGAACCGCTGGCGCGCCGCTCCTTGCAACGGGCCGCTACGGCTGCGCTACTGGGTGTATGCCTTCGATCTTTCGGTACGCACCGCCTACCTCGATACCCAGCGCGGCTTTTTCAACGCCAGCAGCCTGCTGCTCGCAGCCGCTGGACGCGAGCAGCAGCCGCACACCGTCACCCTCGCCTGCCCCGACTTCGCGCCGCACTGGACATTGGCCACCACCTTGCCCGCGCTTGAATGCGACACCCATGGCTTTGGCAGCCGACGCGCGGCAAACTACGACGCGCTGATCGACCATCCCGTTGAAATGGGCGAACTGCTGCGGCTGGAGTTCAGCGCGGGTGGAGCCCCGCATGCCATGGTCATCGCCCAAGGCAATCAGCCGCACGACGCCGTGGATACCCGGCGGCTGGCGCGCGACCTCAAGCGCATCTGCAATGCGCAGATCGCCCTGTTCGAGCCCCGCAGCAAGCGCGCTCCGTTTGCCGAGTACCTGTTCATGGTCGCACCGACTGCCGAGGGCTACGGCGGGCTGGAACATGCCGACAGCACTGCGCTGATGTGCGCCCGCCGCAGCCTGCCGCACCCGCGCCTGCAAGACGCCGACAGCGCCCATAGCGATTACCGCGACTTTCTCGGTCTGTGCAGCCACGAATACTTCCACGCCTGGAACGTCAAGCGCATCAAGCCGCAGGCCTTCACGCCCTACGACCTGGAAGCCGAAAACCCCACCACCCTGCTGTGGCTGTTCGAGGGCTTCACCGCGTATTACGACGATCTGATGGTGCTGCGCGCGGGGCTGATCACGCCGCAGCAATACCTTGACGGCCTGGCCCGCACCCTCGGCGCGGTGCTGCGCACGCCCGGGCGCCAGGTTCAAAGCGTGGCCGAGGCCAGCTTCGATGCCTGGACCAAGTATTACCGCCCCGATGAAAACACCGCCAACGCCACGGTGAGCTATTACCAACTCGGCGCGTTGGTGGCGCTGGCCATCGACCTACGGCTGCGTCGCGAAAGCGCGGCCACGCTGGACGATGTGATGCGCCTGCTGTGGACGCGCTATGGCCGCGCCGACGCGCCGCTGCGCGCCGAAGGCGTGGCCGAAGACGCCCTGCCCGCGCTGCTCAAGGAAGTGAGCGGCCTCGACTGGCGCGCCTTCTTCCGCCGCCATGTTCACGGCACTGAACTGCCCCCCGTCAAGACGCAGTTCGCTGATTTCGGCATTCAATGGGCCTCGCAGGAAGACACTCCGCTCGACGCGCTGGGGCTGGCCGCGCAGGAGCAGGCGGGCGGCTGGCTGAGTGTGCAGCGCGTGCGCAACGGCGGCTGGGCCGAACGCGCCGGGCTGGCCGCTGGCGATCTGCTGCTCACGCTGGACGGCGAGCGAGCGCGCAAAGCCGTGATCGAGCGCCGCCACGCACAGGCCCGAGCGGGCGACGTGTGGCGTCTCACTTGGCTGCGGCAAGACCTGGAGCAGCACAGCGAAACGCCTTGGTTTGCGCTGCCCGACAGTCGCGTGCAACTGCGCCTGACCGACAAGCCGCGCCCCGCGCAGCGCCAACGCCTGAGCGCCTGGCTAAGGAAGCGCTGATTTAATCTCCCTCCCCACTCGTGGGGAGGGTTGGGGTGGGGAAAAACGCCATGAATCAAGCGTTTATCTCCCCCTCCTAACCTCCCCCGCGAGCGGGGGAGGAATTTTTCAGTGTTTCCCTAGCAGCCTGTGACGCACAATGCTCTCTAACGACCCTTTAGGAGATGCCCATGCAGACCACGGACGACGCTACCGTCCTCACTGAAACCCGGGGCCACGTCGGCCTCATCACCCTCAATCGCCCCAAGCAACTCAACGCCCTGAACGACGCCCTGATGGACGCGCTGGGCGCCGCGCTCAAAGCGTTTGACGCTGATCCGGCCATCGGCTGCATGGTCGTCACCGGCAGCGACAAGGCTTTCGCCGCCGGGGCCGACATCACCGCCATGGCGAAGAAGACCTTTCCCGCCAGCTACGCCGAAGACTTCATCACCCGCAACTGGGAAGCGATGATGCAGATTCGCAAGCCGGTGCTTGCGGCGGTGCGCGGCTTCGCGCTGGGCGGGGGCTGCGAGCTGGCGATGATGTGCGACCTCATCGTGGCCGCCGACAATGCGCAGTTCGGCCAACCCGAAATCAAGCTCGGCATCATTCCCGGCGCCGGCGGTACCCAGCGGCTGACACGCGCCGTGGGCAAAGCCAAGGCCATGGATCTGATCCTCACCGGCCGGATGATGGACGCGCATGAGGCCGAGCGCAGCGGCTTGGTCGCGCGGGTCGTGCCGCTGCAGCAGACGCTCACTGAAGCCGTGGCGATGGCCGAAACCATTGCCGGCTTCTCGCAGGCCTCGGTGCTCATGGCCAAGGAGAGCGTGAACCGCGCGTTTGAATCGTCGCTGTCCGAAGGTTTGCGTTTCGAGCGTCGGCTGTTTCAGTCGCTGTTCGCTACGGCCGACCAGAAGGAAGGTATGGCGGCTTTCCTGGAAAAACGAAAACCGCTTTTCACGAACAAATGATGCGCTATACTGCGCGGCTTGTTTGCGTGTTGGCGCTTTAGCTCAGTCGGTTAGAGCGACGGAATCATAATCCGCAGGTCCGGGGTTCGAGTCCCTGAAGCGCCACCAAATTTTCGCCACCAAAATTTCAAGCCCATCAAGCCAACATAGAGTCCGGCCCCGACACCTCGCGCCGAATGTTGTGGGCGCTGGAAAAGCCCATGCGTTGTTGCTTGGGCTTTTTTGTTTTGCGCGCCAAGCGAACCGTTGTTTGTCCAAGGAGTCGACCATGAAACTTCAACCGTTGCTGCGTCGGATGGCACTTGGGGCGGCGCTGTGTCTGGGCAGCCTGGGCGCGGCTCACGCGCAGATGAACTACCCAATGGGCAGCCTGCAGGGCCTAGCGACGTTTGGCGCGTTTCCGAACGTCAGCATCAACTGCACCGATTACACCCTCGGCCCGGGTGCGCGGGTGATCAGCCCGCTAAACCGCATCATTCCCCGCAACCAGCTCAACGGGTTACAGGCCCCGGTGGTGTTTCAGACCGACGCGATGGGCAATGTGTTTCGCGTGTGGCTGGTGAGCAATACCGCGGCCAGCCAGCTTCAGTTGCCCAAGGCGCCGGGACAGTGCGGGCTGTTTTTCAGCAACTGATTTCACCGATACGGATGCTTCAATCGTGACGAAAAAGGTCTTTATCAAGACGTTCGGCTGCCAAATGAACGAGTACGACTCGGCCAAGATGGCCGACGTGCTCGGCGCGGCTGAAGGCTATGAACCCGTGGCAACGCCGCAGGAAGCCGATCTCATTTTGCTCAACACCTGCTCCATTCGCGAAAAGGCGCAGGAAAAAGTGTTCAGCGATCTCGGGCGTCTGCGCGAGCTCAAGGCCGACAAGCCGAATCTGCTGATCGGCGTGGGCGGCTGTGTGGCGAGCCAGGAAGGCGAGGCCATCGTCAAGCGCGCGCCTTATGTCGATCTGGTGTTTGGTCCGCAAACGCTGCACCGGCTGCCGCAGCTCATTGCGCAGCGTGAGAAACAGGGGCGTGCGCAGGTCGATATCAGCTTTCCCGAAATCGAAAAATTTGATCACCTGCCACCCGCACGGGTGGAAGGCCCAAGCGCCTTTGTCTCCATCATGGAAGGCTGCAGCAAGTATTGCAGCTATTGCGTCGTGCCCTACACCCGCGGTGAGGAAGTCTCGCGACCCTTGGTCGACGTGCTCACCGAGGTGGCCGAGCTGGCCTCGCTGGGCGTGCGCGAGGTGACGTTGCTGGGCCAGAACGTCAACGCCTGGCTGGGCTCGGGAGAGGGCGAAGATTTCGCCTTTCTGCTGGAATGCTTGGCCGAGATCGACGGCATCGAGCGCATTCGCTACACCACCAGCCATCCCAAGGAATTCACCCAGCGGCTGATCGATGCCTACGGCCGTATTCCCAAACTGGTCAACCATGTGCACCTGCCGGTGCAGCATGGCAGCGACCGCATTCTGGCAGCGATGAAGCGCGGCTATACCGCGCTGGAGTTCAAGAGCATCGTGCGACGGCTGCGCGCGGTGCGCCCCGATATCTGCATCGGCTCGGACTTCATCGTCGGCTTTCCGGGCGAGACCGATGCCGACTTCGCGCAGCTGATGAAGCTGATCGAGGACATGCAGTTCGACGCCAGCTTCAGTTTCATTTTCAGCCCGCGCCCCGGCACCCCGGCAGCCAATCTGGCGGATGACACCCCTGCCGACGTCAAGCTCAAGCGGCTGCAGACCCTGCAAGCGCAAATCGAGACGCAGGCCTGCGCCATCAGCGCCGCCATGGTGGACACGGAACAGGCCGTGCTCGTCGAAGGGCCGAGCAAGAAAGACCCCTCGGAACTGCAGGGCCGCACCGAAAACAACCGCATCGTGCACCTGAAGGCAAACGCGCGCTTGATCGGCCAGATCGTGCCGGTGCGCATCACCACGGCCTACCCGCACTCGCTGCGCGGCGAGGTTTGTATGGCTGAAGCGGATCAGGCCGCAGCGGTCTGATTCGCCTCAGC